>NZ_JBHVET010000128.1:0-14872 GCF_042802135.1 Kitasatospora sp. NPDC057512 | reverse complement strand
GGCTCGGGCAGCGGCCAGGGCAGGGCGGCCCGGTCGACCTTGCCGGAGGTGCGGGTGGGCAGGGTCCCGACGGTCGCCAGCAGCGGCACGAGGGCGGCGGGCAGCTCGGCGCGCAGCCGCTCGACGGCCTGCTCGCGGTCGAAGCCGTCCTGGACCACCAGGTAGCCGACCAGCAGCTGGTTGCCGCCGCGCGCGGTCCGGACGGCGGCCGCCGCGCCCGCCACGCCCGGCAGGGCCTGCAGGGCCGCGTCGACCTCGCCGAGCTCGATCCGGCGGCCGCCCAGCTTGATCTGCTCGTCGGTGCGGCCGAGGAACAGCAGGCCGGCCGGGTCCGCCTGGACCAGGTCGCCGCTGCGGTAGGCGCGCTCCCAGCCCAGCGAGGGCAGCGGCGCGTACTTCTCGGCGTCCTTCTCCGGGTCGAGGTAGCGCGCCAGGCCCACCCCGCCGATCACCAGCTGCCCGGTGCCGCCGGGGGCGACCGGCAGGCCGGCCTCGTCCACCACGGCGAGGTCCCAGCCGTCCAGCGGCAGGCCGATCCGCACCGGGCCCTCGCCGGTCAGCAGGGCGGCGCAGGCGACCACGGTGGCCTCGGTGGGGCCGTAGGTGTTCCACAGCTCGCGGCCCTCGGTGACCAGGCGCTGCACCAGCTCGGGCGGGCAGGCCTCGCCGCCGAAGATCAGCAGCCGCACCTCGTTGAGGGCCTCGGCCGGCCACAGCGCGGCCAGGGTCGGAACGGTGGAGACCACGGTGATCTCCTGCTCGGCCAGCCACGGGCCGAGGTCGGCGCCGCTGCGCACCTGGGAGCGGGGGACCGGCACCAGGCAGGCGCCGTGCCGCCAGGCCAGCCACATCTCCTCGCAGGAGGCGTCGAAGGCCACCGAGAGGCCGGCCATCACCCGGTCGCCGGGGCCGATCGGCTCGTCCTGGAGGAAGAGCGCGGCCTCGGCGTCCACGAAGGCGGCGGCGTTGTGGTGGGTGACGGCCACGCCCTTGGGCTTGCCGGTCGACCCGGAGGTGAAGATGATCCACGCGTCGTCGGCGGGAGTGGGGCGGCGCTCCAGGGCGGGAGCGCGCTCGCCGGTGGTCGCCAGGCCGCGCCCGGCGCCGAGCACGGCGGCGACGGCGGCCTCGCCGAAGACCAGCTCGGCGCGCTCGTCCGGGTCCTCGGCGTCCACCGGGACGTAGGCGGCCCCGGCGGCGAGCACCGCGAGGATCGAGACGTACAGGTCGTTGGTGCCGGAGGGCACGCGCACGCCGACCCGGTCGCCCGGGCCGATCCCGGCGGCGGCCAGTCGGCGGCGCAGCTGCTCGACCTCGGCGGCCAGCGCGCGGTAGCTGAGCACGGTGTGCCCGTCGTCCAGGGCGGGCTCGTCGGGGTGGGCGGACACGGTGGCGTCCAGCACGTCGACGAGGGTGCGCGGGGCGGCGGCCGGGCGGCCGGGGAACAGGGCGAGGGCCGGCTCGGGCCGGGGGACCGGCTCCTGTGCGGGCTCGGTGTGGGGTGTGGGCCCCTGGGCGGGTTCGGCCTGGGGCGTCGGCCCCTGCGGTGGCGTGGGGTACTGCTCCGGGTGGCTCGGTTCAGCTGTCATGGCAGCCGTGCGCTCCTCGTCCTCGCCCCGTTCCGACCGATGCCCGGCCCCTGGGGCGGTGGGGGCACCGCCTGATCGGGTGACCCCACTCCGGGGCCGGAGCGGACAACCCGACCGATGGTAGACCCGGGGCGGCGACCCGGCAGGAGCGGACACACGGCCCAACTGGCGCCGGAGTGGCCGAATCTGACGCATCATCAGTCAGTAACTGAGGCCTGTCGGAATTGATGTGACGAGGTGTCAGTGAAATTGACGGATCGTCAGGTCGATTTTTCGACCGTGATCCACACCACAGCGAATGCTGCTCCCTTCGGGTGGCGGGCCGTCGGCGGGCCGGGCTTTGCGCTCCGGTCCCTTCGGTTCGGTCCCCTCGCTCCGGCCCCTTCGGCCCGGCCCCGGGCCCGCCGTACGGCCCGGCGGTCAGCGGAACCGGTGCAGGTTCTCGTCGAGGAAGGCCTCCAGGGTGCGCGGAGCGCGTCCGGCGAGGCGGAGGAAGGTGTCGTCCGGCGTCTCCTTGCGGACCACCGCGAGCTGCTGGATCTCCACCACGTGGGTGGCCAGCCAGTCCGGCATCCCGGCCCGGCCGACCAGGTGGGCGTGCAGTTCGGACGGGCTCAGGTCGAGGTAGCGGACCGGTCGGCCGAGCAGCTCGCCCAGCAGTGCGGTGAGCTCCGGGTGGCTGTAGGCCCGCCCGCCGGTGAGCGGATAGGTGCCGCCGGCCAGCTCGGGGCGGGTGAGCACCTCGGCCGCGGCGTCCCCGATGTCCCGGGCGTCCACGTAGTTGCAGCGCGCCTGCCCCAGCGCGCCGTGCACCACCCCGGCGGCGGCGATGCCGGGCGCCAGGAGCAGCAGCTTCTGCATGAACGCGTACGGCCGCAGGACGGTGGCGGTGATGCCGGAGGAGCGCAGCCGCTCCTCGATCAGGTGGTGGCCGCGGGAGACGGCGACGGGGGAGTCCGGCTCGGCGGCGGGTGCGGAGACCTTGACGATGTGCTCCACGCCGCAGTCGAGTGCCGCCTCGATCGCGTTCAGCTCGTACCGGACCTGCTGCGGGCCGTTGGCCATGGTGAGGAGGAGCTGGTGCGCGCCGCGGAAGGCCGCGCGCAGGGAGGCCGGGTCGGCGGCGTCCGCCGGGAGGGTGGCCGTCCGGGCGAGGGTGCGCTCGTCGAGCGCGGCGGCCAGCCGGGCGGGCTCGCGGCTGAGGGCGCGGCTCGGTGCGCCGAGGGCGGCGAGGCTGCGCAGGGTGGCGCCGCCGGTGGTGCCACCGGCGCCCATGATGACGATCATGACGTCTGCCTTTCGGGGAGGGGTGCGGTGGGGAGCCGGTGCTGTGCGGTGCGGGCCGGGCGGCTGCCGCGCCAGTGCCAGGTGGTGATGGTGGCGGCGATCGCCGAGGAGACCGGCAGGTCGAGCGGGAGCCGGTGCGGCCACGGGCTGTCGGCCAGCCCGGGGACCTGCGGCAGCCAGCGGGCGGCGGCGAGGCCGACGGCCAGGCCGAGCGCGGCTCCGGCCAGGCCGAGGGCGGCGGCCGCGAGTGCGCGCGGGGTCCGGGCGGGCCGGGTGCGGACGGGGCGGCGGCGCAGTGCGGCGCCCAGTGCGGCGGCCACCAGGGCGGAGGTGCCGCCGATGGTGGTGAGCGCGGCGGCCACCAGCTGGGCTTGGCCGGTGACGGCTCCGCCGGTCCCGGCCATGGCGGCGGGCATGGCGTACGCGAGCAGGACCTCGCGCCACAGGACGAAGGGTGGGGGAGCGCCAGGGGCCTTCTTGCTCATCGGATCGGGCTTCCTCTCGTTGGTAGTTAGGTGCCTAAGTATTTGTGCTTAGGTGCCTAACTATTGGGGCTGAAGGGAGGCGGGCCACCGTCCGGCGGCCTGCCTGGGTGCGGATCAGTCCTCGGTGAGCGCGTCCATGCCCGCGACCACCCGGGCCAGCAGGTCCAGGAAGGTGGCGCGCTCCTCGATGGAGAGCCCCCCGACCAGCGCCTGCATCCGGGCGAAGTGCTCGGGTGCCAGCTCCCGCAGTCGGTCGGCGCCCCGCGCGGTGAGGATCACCACGTTGCCGCGGCCGTCCTCGGTGGACGGCCGGCGGGCCACCAGACCCTCCCGCTCCAGGCCGTCGACCAGGCCGGTCACGGTCGCCCGGGAGACGCCGAGGCTCGCGGCGAGCTGGGAGGGCGACTTCTCGCCGCCGTGGTCCTCCAGGTCCGCCAGCAGCCGGTAGCGGCCGGTGGAGAGGCCGAAGCGGCCGAAGTGCACCTCGCCGGCCTGGTTGATCCGGGCCCCCGCCGCCATCAGCCGGGCCGCGACCAGAACCGCCTGCGGATCGGCCGAGAGGCCGTAGCGGGCGATCTGACGGCGCGCCTGGTCGAGGCTGGGGGCGGCGGGGCCGCCCTCGGAGTACTGGATCACGAGAAGTAATATGGCGCCTAACCTGATTCCGGGTCAAGCGGGGCCATGGACTTGTGCCTAAGCGGCACGCGGAGCGATCCGCGGCGGCGTCCAGTCGGCGTGCCGCAGGACCGTCCGGACCATCGCGCCGGGCGGGGTGAGCCGGATCGCGGCGTTGCGCAGGCCGACCGCCAGCGGGTGGGCGAGCTGCTGGCCCATCCGGCCGGCCCGGCGGGCGTCCCGGGCCACGGTCTGGCTGCGCGGACGGCGGGCCGCGTCGTACCGGGCGAGCGCGCCCTCGACCGTCCGGGCCTCGGCGAGCGCCGCCGCCAGGGTCACCGCGTCCTCCAGTGCCTGGCAGGCGCCCTGGCCGAGGTGGGGCGTCATGGCGTGCGCCGCGTCGCCGAGCAGTGCGACCCGCCCCGAGACGTAGGACGGCAGTGGGGTGGTCAGCTCGTTGATGTCGTGGTGCAGCACCGCCTCCGGCCGGGTCGCGGCCAGCAGCGAGGGGATCGGCTCGTGCCAGGGCGCGAAGCGGCGGCGGACCTCGGCCAGCGGGTCCCGGTAGCGGACCCCGGCCGGGGCGTTCAGGACCGCGTGCCACTCGGCGGTGCCGTCCGGGAAGGCGATGTGGCCGAACTCGGCGCCGTGTCCCCAGGTGATCTCGAAGTCGGCCTTCAGTCCGTCGACCGGGCGCTCGGTGATCGCCCGGAGCACCGTCGAGCCGCTGTAGACCGGCCCGGGGTGGTCGGGGAAGAGGCGGCGCCGGAGCCGGCTGTTGATGCCGTCGGCCGCGACCAGGAGGTCGGCCTCCAGGAAGTCGGCTTCCAGGACGTCGGCTTCCAGGACGTCGGCCTTGAGGCGGTTGGCCTGCTGGGGGTCGGTCGCCGGGGAAGTGGTGCCGCCGAACCCGGCCCGGACCCGGAACGGCCGGGTGGTGTCCAGCTCGGTCACCTCGGCGCCGACGACCAGGGACTCGGCGGGCAGCGCCTCGCGCAGGATGCGGTGCAGGGCCGCGCGGGGGATCCCGACGATCGGGGCGCCCAGCTCGCGTTCCAGCGCCGCACCGTCCATCGCGGCGAGCCGGCGGCCGTCCGGCGTCCGGGTGCCGCCGGTGTACTGGCGGCGGGCGGCCGCCTCGACGGCCTCGCCGACCCCCAGGGCGGCGAGCGCGCGCATCCCGTTGGCGGCCAGCGAGATGCCGGCGCCCGCATCGTCCAGGACGGCCGCCCGCTCGACCACGGTCACGTCCCACCCCGCCAGTCGGAGCCCGATCGCGGCCGCCAGTCCGCCGATGCCGCCCCCGACCACCACCGCGCTGCTGCTGCTCATGCCCGGTCCTTCCCGTGTTGCCGCGCTGCTTTCTACATCTGTAGAAGGAGCGTACTACGGGGCTCTCGGCAGGTGGACGGGGTGGGGGCGGGACTGCCCGGGCAGTGGGCTTGTCGGGGCGGCGGCTGGCGACTGGCGGCTGGCGGTCGGCGACCGGCGACCGGCGGTCGGCCCGGACCGAGGTGGTGCGCGCCGGGCGCCGTGGCCCCGGTAGAAAGGAGGGATGCGGCGACACGAGGACCAGAAGCGGGACGATGCGGGGCGGCCGGACCGCCGGACGGTGTTGGCGGACGCCGCGATCGGGGTGCTGGCCGACCTCGGGGTGCGTGGGCTGACCCACCGGGCGGTCGACGCGGCGGCCGGGCTGCCGGTCGGAACCACCTCGGCCTACCTGCGGACCAGGCAGGCGCTGCTCACCGCGCTGGTGCGGCGGCTGGTGGAGCTGGACCAGGGCGAGCTGCATGCCATGGGGGAGCAGGTGCCGGTCCGTTCGGCTTCGGAACTGGCCGACGGCATCGCCGAGTTGACGCGGCGGCGACTGTCCGGCGACGGGCGGCGGCGCTCGCTGGCCCGGTACGCCTGCGCGGTGGAGAGCGTGCGCGATCCCGAGCTGCGCGAGATCCTCGTGCCGCGGGAGAACGCGGGGCGCGCCGCCGTCCGCGCGTTCCTCGCCGACCAGGGCGTGACCGATCCCGACGGGCGGACCGCCACGCTGCTGGCCTGCGTCGACGGCCTGGTCTTCGAGCACCTGGTGGGTGGTGGCGAGCCCGGGGCCGATGCGATCCAGGGACTGGTGGCGGCCGCCCTGCGGGGAGCGGCCGCGAGCTGAGGCGTGCCGGGCCGGGCCGGTCCTCGCCGACGCGAGCCGGGCCGCTCCGATCGCCCGGAACCACCTCCGTCCACCGGCCGCCGGGCATCGGAGGGGAGCGTTGCGTCGCGCCCTCGATGCCGATTGCGCAATAGCGGGGTGCCCGGAGCGTTCGGCCGCGCGGGAAATCCGCACCCCCGGTCGGCCGCGCTCGCCCCCCGCCGGAAGCCTCCCGCCCCCCACCGAACCCGGACGGCCGACGGCTGATCGGCGACTCCGGATGACGCCGTCTCAGGTCAATCAACCGTCAAGTTGGTTCATTCACAGAATATTTAGCGATGGGTCGCATGACAGGTGGATGATTTACGCCGCTCCCAGGTCTTCCCACGGAGATCTCCGACTGACAGGCTGGGGCCGCCCTTTCAGTACGGAGGAGGTTCCTTGTCCCGCATATCCACGCTGGCCGGAGCGGTCACCTGCGCTCTCGCACTTGTCACCGGCACCGCCGCGGCCGCTTCGGCAGCGCCTATTGACCAGACCCCGAGCCTGGCCGAGGCGAAGGTCGATCCCGTCGCCTGGACGCCGTGCAACCCCGACCCGACCAAGCCGGACCCCGGCATCTACGACTGTGCCGTCTACCCCGTGCCGCTGGACTACGACAAGCCGTCGGGTGAGAAGGTCGGCATCGCGATGATGCGGCGGCGGGCGAGCGACCCGTCGAAGCGGATCGGCTCGCTGTTCCTCAACCCCGGCGGCCCGGGCGGCAGTGGCTACCTGTGGGCGACGACCGCCCGCTTCGGCACCGAGGTGCAGTCCAGGTTCGACCTGGTCGGCTTCGACCCGCGCGGCGTGGCCCGGAGCAACCCGCTCAAGTGCTTCAAGACCCAGGAGGACGCCGACGCGGTCACCAACCGCATGGTCGGCGTGCCGGTCACCAAGGCCGAGATCAACGAGACGCTGGACGCGGACCAGGACTACACCGACGCGTGCAGCAAGAACGCCGGCCCGCTGATCGAGCACATGTCGACCATCAACGTGGTGCGCGACCTCGACCGGATGCGCCGCGCCGTCGGCGACTCCCAGCTCACCTTCGCCGGGTTCTCCTACGGCACCCTGATCGGTTCGACGTACGCCAACATGTACCCGAACAAGGTCCGCGCGATCATCGTCGACGGCAACGTGGACCCGAACCTGCGGCTGCACAACGGCCTGGAGTACGACCGCCAGCGGGCGAACGGCTTCGAGCTGGCCTTGGACGAGTTCCTCAAGCGCTGCCAGACCGCCGGCGCCCCGCGCTGCGCCTTCGGCGAGGGTGACACCCGGGCCAAGTTCGACCAGCTTCGCGACCACCTGCGGACCAGCCCGATCACGCTGCCGAACGGCTCCAAGGTGACGCTGAGCAGCTTCACCGGCGAGGTGGCCAGCGCCCTGTACTCGCAGGCCAAGCTGGCCCCGCTGGCCAAGTCCCTCCAGGCGACCTACCAGGTGTTCCAGAAGCCGGCCGCGGCCGCCCTGCTGGCCCCGCAGGCGAACGTCTCGGACGAGGACGCCAACCTGCTCTCGGTGGACGTCCCGCGGACGGCGCTGCGGGAGGCCCCGGTCGACTCCGAGTACACCGCGGACGACTCCTACCTGGCCGTCAACTGCCAGGACAAGCCGTACCCCTCCAACGACCGGGTGTTCGCGAACGCGGCCAAGGCCTGGGAGAAGGAGATGCCGACCTTCGGCCGCTACCAGGCCTTCGACGCGCCCGCGTGCGCGAGCTGGCCGGCCCCGGCCCGGGACGCCGAGCGCTTCTCCGGCCCGTGGAACAAGAAGACCTCCAACACCGTGATGGTGATCGGCAACCTCTACGACCCGGCCACCCAGTACAAGTTCGCCCAGCGGATGCAGCAGGAGCTGGGCAACGCGGTGCTGGTCAGTGTCGACTCGATCGAGCACTGCGCGGTGGGCCGCAGCCAGGCGCTGAACAAGATGGTCACCCGCTACCTGGTCGACGGCACCGCGCCGGCGGCCGGCCAGCTGCTGAAGCCGGACGCGGAGATCTTCCCGGCGGTCTGACGGAACGGCCCCCGGTGACCCGGGGGAGGAGTTGACGGTCGTGGTGGTCGGCGATGCTGCCGGCCACCACGACCGTGCTTTCCGGGCGAGTTCCCGGAGGGCCGGGAGGGCCCGGAGAATGCGCGGACGAATCGTCATCGAACCTCCCGTGGAGCGGATTCCTGCGAGTTGTCGGCGACCATAGCCCATGCCACTGACAATGGGATTCCGGTGCCAGGATGACGGTCAAGGCCCGGGTGGACCAGCAGAAATGACGTACTGTCACACTTTCCATTAACCGATTCCCGTGGCCGGATATCCGTGTTAGCGTGCGGGCCGCCGGCTTCTCTCGGACTCGGGAAAGTGGGGACGGAACATGCGGTACGAATTCTCCCGGCGGGGATTCCTGGGCGGTGCCGGCGCGGCGGCCGCCGGGATCACCGCCGCCTCCACGGGCGCGGCGGCGGCCGAGGGCGCGCGCCGGGAGCTGCCGAAGGGGCGCTCCGTGCTGCCCGGCGACCCCCGCTACCAGACCCTCGCCCAGGGCTTCAACCAGCGGTGGAGCAGCAGTCCCGCCTACATCCGGCTGGTGGGCGACGAGGCCGACGCGGTCGCCGAGGTGAACCGCGCGCTGGACGGCGGGCTACGGCCGACGGTCCGCGGCGGCGGGCACTGCTACGAGGGTTTCGTCGACAACGACCGGGGCGTCATCCTCGACCTCAGTACGATGCGCGGCGTCGCCGCCTCGACCGACAAGTTCGGCCGGCCCGCCTACAGCGTCGACGGTGGCGCGACCAACTGGGACGTCTACACCACGCTGTTCCGCGAGTACGCCGTCACCCTGCCCGCCGGTTCCTGCTACTCGGTCGGCGCGGGCGGGCACGTCTGCGGCGGCGGGTACGGCCTGCTCTCCCGGCGGCACGGGCTCACCGTGGACCACCTCGTCCAGGTCGACGTGGTCACCGTCCGGGGCGGTCGGGCGGTGGTGACGAAGGCGCACCGCGAGGACGCGCAGGGCTCGCCCGAACAGGACCTCTTCTGGGCCCACACCGGCGGCGGGGGCGGGAACTTCGGGGTGGTGCTGCGGTACCACTTCGCGCCGGACGTGCCCCAGCCGCCGCACCGGGTCTGGCTGAGCAGCGTGGCCTGGCCCTGGGCCGAACTGCTCCGGCGGCCGGCCGACTTCGAGACCCTGGTGGCCAACTTCGGCGCCTTCATGGCCGAGCACAGCGGCCCGGGGGAGGCGGTGTACCAGGGGCTGTTCGCCATCCTCAAGCTCACCCACCACTCCAACGGGAACGTCGTCCTGTTCAGCCAGTGGGACGGGGAGGATCCGGCCCCGCTCGACGCCTTCGTGGCAGCCGTCGAACAGGGGATGACGACGCGCCCGGTGGTGCAGACCCGCTCGGCCGGCGGGCTGTTCCTGCCCTACCCGGACAAGCGGCGCCGGATGCCGTGGTTCCAGGCGACCATGACGCTCAACCCCTCGGGAGACAACGAGCGGGGCAAGCACAAGTCGGCCTACCACCGGGAGCCGTTCGCCCCGGCGCAGATCGCCGCCTTCTGGGACTGGCTGGTGCGGGACGTCGAGGGCGCGGACCTCTCGAACACGGTGGTCCAGATCGACTCCTACGGCTGCCGGATCAACACCCGCCGCCCCGAGGAGACGGCCGTCCCGCAGCGCGACTCGATCATGAAGCTGCAGTACCAGACGCACTGGACGGACCCGGCCGAGGACGAGAAGCACCTCGCCTACCTGAGCGGGCTGTACCGCGACGTCTACCGGGAGACGGGCGGTGTCCCGGAGGTCGACACCGCGACGGACGGCGCCTACGTCAACTACCCGGACACCGACCTGGGCACCGCCGACCAGCCCGACCCGGACTACCCGCGCCTCTACTACAAGGGCAACTATCCGCGGCTGCAACGCACCAAGGCCTACTGGGACGGGGAGGAGGTGTTCCACCACGCCCAATCGATCACCCCGGCCAAGCCCTGAGCCCGAACGCCGACGCCCCACGGGTGTGGGGAGGCACCCCGCATCCCCACACCCGTACAGCGGGCCCGTCACGCACACCCGGGACTCACCCCCGGACGGCCCCCGGAGCTACCCCGGACCAACCCCGGGGCCCCGGCCCCGTCCCGCTAGGCGGCCTGCTCCGCCCCCTCCTCGACGATCCGTCCGTCCCGGACCTCGATCACCCGGTCGGCGAGCCCCATCAGCGTCGGGTCGTGGGTGGCGACCAGCACCGTGACGCCCTCGCTGCGCACCACCGCGCGCAGCAGCTCCATGATCGAGCGGCCGGTCTCGGAGTCCAGCTGACCGGTCGGCTCGTCGGCGATGATCAGGCTGGGCTGGTTGGCCAGCGCGCGGGCGATGGCGACGCGCTGCTGCTGGCCGCCGGAGAGCTCGCCGGGGCGCTGGTTGGCGTGGTCGGCGAGGCCGACCAGGGCGAGGAGGGTGTGGGCGCGCTCCTCGCGCTCGGCGGCCGGGGCCTTGCGCAGCCGCAGGGGCACGCCGACGTTCTCGGCGGCGGTGAGCATCGGGATCAGCCCGAAGGACTGGAAGACGAAGCCGATCCGCTCCCGCCGCAGGGCGAGCCGGCCGTCCTCGTCCAGCGAGGCGAGGTCGATGCCGTCCAGCGCGATGCTGCCGCCGGTCGGCGCGTCCAGGCCGCCGACCAGGTTCAGCAGGGTGGTCTTGCCGGAGCCGGACCGGCCCTTGAGCGCGGCGAGTTCACCACGGCCGACGGTGAACGAGACGCCGCGCAGGGCGTGCACGGTCCGCTCGCCGGTGCCGAAGCTCCGGCGGAGGTCGGTGACGGCCACCATCGGCTGGGTGGTGGTCTCGGCGGTGGCGGCCTGAGGCTGCGTCATGCGGCGTCCCCCTGTGGGCGTGGCGGCCCGGTTCCATCCGGGTCCCGTCCGGTTCTACGGATATGAGTGCTCCGGCGGTTCACGTTCCCGGGCGGGAATCCGAAGAAGTCGGTGTCCCGGGCCAAAGGAGTGCGCCGAAGCCGGATTTGTGAGGTGTTCATGGCATTTCAAGCAGGGCATCCCCGGCCGGGATGCTACCAATGAAAGGAATTTGCTCACTGCTTACTTGATTCGCGCAAGTCCCTTCCGTTCCTGGATCGAATCTGACAGCATCGTCCGCTATCCGGCGACCGATAGCCGGTGATCAATGCGCCGGTGTGCCCGCGGTGTGTCCATCTGTGACCGATCTGTACGCGGATCGGCACTCGGATCGGACCGACGAGCGGGGCCCGGGGATGCAACCGGGGACGTAAGTCCGGGGGAGGAACCTGATGCTCGGCTTCGTCGTGCGCCGACTGCGCGGACGAGTGCCGCTGGCTGCCGCCGTCCTGCTCGCGGTGCTGATCACCACATCCGTGCTGACCGCCTTGGTCGCCTTCAACAGCAGTGTCGGCGAGGCCGGCCTGCGACAGGCGCTCCAAGGGCCCGGTCACGCCCGGACCACGGTGACGGTGACCGGCGAGCACGGGCTTGACCAGCGGACGAAGGACGAGGAGGCGCTCGCCTCCTACCGGCAGAAGCTCTTCGGCGACCTGCCCGTGCACACCGACAGCGTGATGCGCAGCCGCTCCTACAGCCTGCCCGGCTCCGGGGCCGCGGCCAACGGCACTGCGCCGAACGGCACTGCGGCGAACGGCAACCCGGCCAACGCCAACCCAACGACCGGCAGCCCGGCCAACGGCCCCGCGGCGAACGGCACCGGCGCAGCCGGCGCCTCCGCCGGCCAGGCCCCCGGCGCCCAGCTCGACCTGACGGTCCTCGCCGACCTCGACCGCGGCCGGGTCCAACTGGTGGCCGGCGCCTGGCCGGGCGCCGCCACCGGGCCGGTCCGGTCCGCCGCCCCGGAGGCCGCCGTCCCGCAGAGCCTGCTGCGCCGGCTCGGCCTGACCGAGCAGGCCCTGCCCGCCGAGGTCCGGCTCGTCGACCGGAACGACAGCAAGCCGCTGACCGTCCGGATCACCGGCGTCTACCGCGCCACCGACCCGGCGGCCCCGTACTGGCGGATCGACCCGGTCGGCGGCCACGAGATCGAGGTCGCCGGCTTCACCACCTTCGGCCCGATGATGGTGGACCAGAGCGCCTTCACCACGGCCGGCCTGGTCCAGAGCAGCCGCGGCTGGTCGCTGGACGCCGACTTCTCCGGCGTCGACCGGGCCGCCGCACAGGCCGTCGGCGACCGCGCCCAGCGTCTCTCCGACGAGCTGCGGACCTCCGGTTCGCTCGCCGCGAAGACCGAACTGCCCGACATCATGCGCGAGTTGTCCGACAGCATGGTGGTCGCCCGGTCCACCCTGCTGATCGGCGCCCTCCAGCTGGCGGTGCTCGCCGCGGCGGCCCTGCTGCTGGTCGTCCACCTGATCGCCGCGCGGCAGGAGTCCGAGAACGAGATGCTCGCCGCGCGCGGCGCCTCGGCCGTCAGGCTCGGCTCCTTCACCGCCCTGGAGTCGCTGCTGCTGGCCCTGCCCGCGGCGGTGTTCGCGCCGCTGCTGACCCCGTTCCTGGTCCGCGCGCTGGCCGGCCTCGGCAGCGCCCACCAGGTCGCCCTGGACACCGGCATCAGCTGGTCGCTCTGGCCGGTGGCCGTGGTCTGCGCGTTCGCCTGCATCCTGCTGGCCACCGTGCCGAGCGTGGTGCGCGGCGTCGGTGCCGCCCTGCGCCGCCGGGCCGGCCGCCGCCAGGCCGTGGTCTCCGGCGTCGCCCGCAACGGCGGCGACATCGCCGTGCTCGCCCTGGCCGCGCTCGCCTACCAGCAGCTCGACCAGTACGGCGGCGGGCTGTCCCCCGACTCCACCGGCCGGCTCGACGTGGACCTGCTGCTGGTCGCCACCCCGACCCTCGCCCTGTGCGCCGGCACCCTGGTGGTGCTGCGGCTGCTGCCGGTCGTCGCCCGGCTCGGCGCCCGCGCGGCGGCCCGGGGCAGCGGCCTCGGCCCCGCCATGGTCGGCTGGCAGCTGGCCCGCCGACCCGGCCGCGCCACCGGTCCCGTCCTGCTGCTCGTCATGGCCGTGGCCACCGGCGTCCTGGCGCTCGGTCAGCACGCCACCTGGACCGCCTCCCAGCGCGACCAGGCGGCCTTCGCCACCGCCGGCGGCCTGCGCATCTCCGGCTCGCACAACGCGCCGATGGGTCAGGGCGGCCGCTACGGCAGCCTGCCCGGCGGCGACCGGCTGGTCGCGGTGGTGCGCGACGAGCAGCCGCTGCAGGGCGGCTCCGGCCAGCTGATGGCCGTGGACGCCGCCGCCTTCGCCGAACGCGTCCCGGTCCGCTCCGACCTGCTCGACGGCCGCACCGGCACGGAGCTCTTCGGCTCGCTCGCCTCCCCCGCCCCCGCCGGCATCCCGCTGCCCGGCAGCCCGCTGCGGATCGACGCGGACATCGCGGTGAGCCAGCAGGAGCCGAAGAACCCGCGGTTCACCAGCGTCCCGGTCCAGCCCGAGGTCCGGCTGCTGCTGCGCGACCGCTTCGGCCTGGTCCACAAGGTCCCGTTCGGCGAGCTCCCGGTGAACGGGCAGGTGCGCTCCTCGATCCGGCTCGGCGCGCTGGTCGACGCCCCGGTGGGCTCGGTCGCCGCCCCGCTGACCGTGGTCGGTGCGAACGTCGCCTTCGGCGACCGCAGCGAGGGCGAGGTCACCCTGCGGAACCTGACCGTCTCGGACACCGCCGACGGACCGTCCACCGCCGTCCCGGTGCCCTCCGGGGCCGGCTGGACCATCAAGCCGCCGGAGTCCCGCAACGGCGCGGGTGGCTCGCCGGTGGCCGCGCTCGCCTCCGAAGCGGCCGCCGCCGACAGCCTGTTCACGGTCCGCTACCACCCCGCGGGCGGCATCGGAGACCCGATCCGCGCGGTGCTGAGCCCGACCGGGGCGCCCCTGCCGGCCGCCGTCAACGGCGTCGCCACCCACGACTACCTGAAGTCCGTCGGCGCCTCGGTCGGTGACACCCTCCAGGTGCCGTTCAGCGGGGTCGTCGTCCCGGTCAAGGTGACCGGCGCGGTCGAGGCCCTCCCGGTGGCCGGCCGGCGGGCGCTCCTGCTGGACCTCGGCTCGGTCGCCCGGATGCTGTCCGTCCAGGACCGCAACCTGCCGTCCCGCACCGAGTGGTGGCTGCCCGCCACGGGGCCGGGCGACCGCACCCCGACCGAGGCCGCCGCCGCCCTGCGCGGCGCACCCGGCAGCCAGGACCTCGCGCTCTACGAGGAGGTCTCCGAGGGCCTCCTCGGCGACCCGGTCGGCGCCGCCCCGCAGAGCGCGCTGATGGCCATCGCGATCGTCACCGCCGTGCTCGCCGCGATCGGCTTCGCCGCCGCGGTGGCCGGCTCGGCGCACGAGCGCTCCCGGGACTCCGCGCTGCTGCTCGCCCTGGGCGCCCCGCGCAAGCAGGTCACCCGGACCGTCGCCGCCGAGAACGCGGTACTGGTCGGCCTGGGCGGAGTCGTCGGCCTCGCCCTCGGAGCCCTGCTCGTCCGGCTGATCGTGCCCTTCGTGGTGCTGACCCCGGCGGCCCGCCGCCCGGTGCCGGAGGCCCTGGTCGAGCTGCCGTTCGGTCAGGCACTGCTGTTCGCGGGCGCGATCGCCGTCGTCCCGCTGCTGTCGGCCTTCCTGATCGGGCGCCGGCGTCGAGACGTGGCCGCGCGGCTGCGCCACGTGGAGGAGATGTGACCACCAAGGCCGGCACCACCG
>NZ_JBHVET010000127.1:0-14930 GCF_042802135.1 Kitasatospora sp. NPDC057512 | reverse complement strand
GTAACGGCAGGGCTTCCGGCGCTTCCCACGGTGTCCGGCGCTTCCCGCGGCGGCGGTTTCCCGCGGTGTCGGGCGGTTTCCCATGGGGTCCGGCGGCGTACGTCGTCCGACGACGCGCGTCACTTATTAGACTCGATGTCGATAAGGGATGCCGAACCCCTTGTCCCGATGGCTACCCGCGAGTACGTTTCCCTGGAGCCGAGCCGCCGTCCCAGGTCAGGAGGGCCTGCCATGCCCCGTTCCACCCCCGTCCCCGCCCTCGCCGCGCCCGCCGCACGCGTGCACGAGAGCCTCGTGCTGGAGCCCCGGGACGTCCGCTTCGACTGGTCCCGGCTGCCGCTGCACTGGATCCCGGACGAGCCGATGGCCACCCACGTCATCAACGTGCTGCACCTGCTGCTGCCCGAGGGCGAGCGGTGGTTCGTCAAGGTGTTCAAGGAGGCGCTGCCGCTCATCCGGGACGAGCAACTGCGCGAGGAGGTCCTCGGGTTCATCGGGCAGGAGGCCATCCACGCCGAGGCGCACCAGGAGGTCCTGGACCACCTGCTCGGCCAGGGGCTCGACCCGCGGCCGTACGTCCGGCAGATCTCCTGGCTGTTCCAGCGCGTCCTCGGCGACAAGCCGGGGCTGTCGCCGGCCCGGCAGCGCGAGAACGTCATCGAGCGGGTCGCCTTCATCGCGGCGATCGAGCACTTCACCGCCTTCCTCGGCAACTGGGCGCTCAACTCCCCGGGCCTGGACCGGGCCAAGGCGGACCCGACGATGCTGGACCTGCTGCGCTGGCACGGCGCGGAGGAGGTCGAGCACCGCAGCGTCGCCTACGACCTGATGGTCCACCTGGACCCGGGATACCTCCGCCGGGTGCGCGGAATGGCCGTCTCCGGGCCGCTGCTGGTGCACCTCTGGGTGCGCGGCGCCCGGTTCCTGCTCGCCGCCGACCCCACCCTGGCGGGGCGGCTCAAGCCCACCTGGCGGGAGGCCGGCCGGATCGCGAAGCGCGGACTGCTGCCGGACCCGGTCAAGTCGGTCCGCTCCGGGCTGCGCTACCTGCGGCCGGGCTACCACCCGACCCAGGAGGGCTCGTCCAGCCAGGCGCTGGGCTACCTCGCCGCCTCCCCGGCCGCCCGCGCGGCCGCCGGGCGCGGCTGACGCGGGCGACAGCCCCCTCTCCCTCCCCACCCCAAGGACCCCGCCGGATGGACCTGCACACCCCGCCCCCCGACCTCTACGGCCGCCCCCGTGCCGACGGATTCATGCGCCGGCTCACCGCCTTCGGCGACCGCTACTCCCCGGCCCTCGGCAGCCCCCTGCTGCGCCGCAACCCCCGCCGCCCGCTCAGCCGCCCCACTCCGCCGCTCCAGCTGGTCGTCGCCGAACGCCGCCGACTGGCGGCCGACGTCGTCGAGTTGCGGCTCACCGACCCCTCCGGCGGCCCGCTGCCCGGCTGGCAGCCCGGCGCCCACCTGCGCCTCGTCCTGCCCTCCGGCCGCGAGCGCCACTACTCCCTCAGCGGCGACCCGGCCGACCGCACCGCCTACCGCATCGCCGTCCGGCGGCTGCCCGAGGGCGGCGGCGGGTCCGTCGAGGTCCACGACGCCCTGCACCCCGGCACCCGGCTCACCGCCCGCCGCCCGCGCAACGGCTTCGCCTTCTGCGCCGAGCCCGCCGTCCTCCTGCTGGCCGGCGGCATCGGCATCACCCCGCTGCTCCCGATGGCCCGGGAGGCACAACGGCACGGCCTGGACTGGCGCCTGGTGCACGTCGGCCGCAGTGCCGACACCCTCCCGTACGCGGACGAGCTGCGCGCCCTCGACCCGCACCGGGTGGTGCTGCGCACCGACGACGAGCACGGCGGCGTCCCCACCGGCGCCGAACTGCTCGCCCACGCCCCGCGTGGCGCCGCCGTCTACTGCTGCGGTCCGGCCCCGATGCTCTCCGCCGTGCAGCGCGCCCTGGACGGCTCCCCGGCCGCCTCCCTGCACTTCGAGCGCTTCGGCGCCGCCCCGGTCACCGACGGCGAGCCGTTCGCCGTCCGACTCGGCACCGACGGTCCGACCCTCGACGTGCCCGCCGACCGCTCCGCCCTGGACGTGCTGCGCGAGGCCCGCCCGGACCTCCCGTACTCCTGCCACCAGGGCTTCTGCGGCACCTGCGAGGTCCGCCTGCTGGCCGGCTCGCCCGACCACCGGGACCGCCGGCTCACCCCCGAGCAGCGCGCCGCCGGCGCCCTGCTGCCCTGCGTCTCCCGGGCCGCCGAGGGTGAGACCCTCGTGCTCGACCTCTAGAAGGAGCTCCGCCATGGCGAAAGCGACCCCCGCCTTCCGCTACACCGAGCGCGACCTCGCCCGCTTCCGCGAGACCCAGCAGCTCGCCTACCACTGCGCCGAACAGGTCGCGGCCTGGATCGAACCCGGCGTCACCGAGCGGCAGACCACCGCCGAGCTGCGCCGCCGCCTGGTCGCCGCCGGGGTGCAGGACTTCTTCCACGTCCCCTTCGCCTGGTTCGGCGACCGGACGGCGTTCCGGCACTTCCACACCCCGCTCCAGTTCTTCGCCGGCAACCGCCGGTTGGCGGAGGGCATGCCGTACGTGCTGGACTGCGCGCCCGTGGTGGACGGCTACACCGCCGACATCGGCTACGGCGGCAAGGTCGGCGAGAACCGGGTCTGGGACCGCCTGGCCGCCGACCTGAAGGTCTACCGTGAGCTGATCCTCGCCGAGGTGCGGGCCCGCAGGCCGCTCGCCGAGGTGTACGCCGCGGTGGACGCCCAGATCGCCGCGCACGGCTACGACAACCGCCACCAGGTCTACCCGGGCCGGGTGATCGGCCACCAGGTCACCCGCAACACCGCGCGCGGCCCGGCCGGGGTGAACGTCTTCGGCTTCGGGGTGCGCACCCTCCAGACCCTCGGCCGCGAGCTCGTCTCCGAGCGGCTGCACGGCCGTTCGCCGCTCTGGGCCGACGGGCGGTCGTCCCGGCACGCGCCCACCCCGGGGCTGTGGGCGGTCGAGCCGCACATCGGCTTCCGGGGCGTGGGCATCAAGTTCGAGGAACTGCTGGTGGTCACCGAGGACGACGCCTACTGGCTCGACGACGACCTGCCGCACGTCCGCCGCTGGACCGCCGCCACCACCGCCGCCACCGCCACCGCCGAGCCGGCCACCACGGAAGAGACCGCCGAGCCGACCGCCACCCTGGAGGCCACCCGATGACGTTCCCGACGAAGCCCCAGGCGCAGCCGAAGCCCCCGGTCCGCCGCCGGACCGTCCACTCCGGCGGCCTCCCGCTCGCCGTCTTCGAGCAGGGCGACCCGGACGCCCCCACCGTCCTCCTCGTGCACGGCTACCCCGACACCCACACCGTCTGGGACGACATCGCCGCCGACCTCGCCCGCGACCACCACGTGGTCCGCTACGACGTGCGCGGCGCCGGGGAGTCGGCCGCCCCCGCCGACCGGTCCGGCTACCGCCTGGAGCACCTCGCCGAGGACCTGTTCGCCGTCGCCGACGCCGTCAGCCCCGACCGCCCGGTGCACCTGCTCGCCCACGACTGGGGCTCGATCCAGTCCTGGGAGGCCGTCACCGCACCCGGCGCCGAGCGCCGGATCGCCTCGTACACCACCCTGTCCGGCCCCAGCCTGGACCACATGGGCCACTGGCTGCGCCACCGGCTGCGCCGCCCCACCCCCCGCCACCTGGGCCAGCTGCTCCACCAGGGCCTGCACTCCTGGTACATCACCGCCTTCCACCTGCCCTACCTCGCCCCCGGTGTCTGGCGCCTCGGCCTGGCCCGGGCCTGGCCGAGGGTGCTGCGCGACCTGGAGCACGTCACCCCGCGCGCCGACCACCCGCAGCCCACCCTGCGCCGCGACGCGGTCCGCGGCATCGAGCTGTACCGGGCCAACTTCCGCCCCGCCCTGGGCAGTCCGCGCGAGCGGCCGACCGAGGTGCCGGTCCAGCTGATCACCCTCACCCGGGACCGGTACGTCGGCACCTACCTCTCCGAGGGGCTGGAGCGCTGGGCACCGAACCTGACCCGCAGGACGCTGCACGCCGGCCACTGGTCGGCGCTGCTGGAGAAGGGAGCCACCGTGGCCGGACTGGTCCGCGAGTTCACCGCCCGCACCGACGAGGGGCGGACCCGACCGGAGGAGGGCGACGGCCGGCTGGTCGTGGTCACCGGCGGCGGCAGTGGCATCGGCCGGGCCACCGCGCTCGCCTTCGCCGAGGACGGCGCCCGGGTGGTGGTCTGCGACCTCGACCTCGCGGCCGCCGAGCGCACCGCCGAACTCGCCTCGCTGATCGGCCCGCAGGCGCACGCCTACCGGGTGGACGTCTCCGACGGCGCTGCGGTGGACGCCTTCGCGCAGACCGTCGCGGCCGAGCACGGGGTGCCCGACGTCATGGTCAACAACGCGGGAATCGGGCACTCCGGGACGTTCCTGCAGACCACCGAGAAGGAGTGGCAGCGGGTCCTGGACGTCAACCTCTGGGGAGTGATCCACGGCTGCCGCGCCTTCGGCACCCTGATGGCCGACCGCGGCCAGGGCGGCCACATCGTCAACGTCTCCTCCGCCGCCGCCTACCTGCCGTCCAAGGCGCTCACCGCCTACGCCACCAGCAAGGCCGCGGTGTTCATGCTCTCCGACTGCCTGCGCGCCGAGTTCGTCGGCCACGGCATCGGCGTCTCCACCATCTGCCCCGGCATCGTCAACACCAACATCACCCGCACCTCCACCTTCTCCGCCACCACCTCCACCGAGCAGGCCGCCAAGCAGGCCCGCGCCGCGAAGCTCTACGCCCGCCGCGGCTTCCCCCCGGAGAAGGTCGCCACCGCCATCCTCACCGCCGTCCGCACCGGCCGGCCCGTCGTCCCCGTCACCCCGGAGGCCAAGGCCGCCCGCTTCCTCTCCCGCCTCAGCCCCGGCCTCCTGCGCCTCGCCGCCCGCCTCAACGTCACCTGACCGGCTACCCGGAAGGGTCCCGCCCCGGGCGGCCCGCGGCGGCCCGGGGCTGTGAGAGCATCGAGGCCCATGGAGATGACAACGGCCCTGTGGTCCTTCGCCCTCGTCGTGGGGCTGCTCACGCTCACGCCCGGGCTCGATACGGCGCTGGTCCTGCGGACCTCCGCGTTGGGGCGGCGCCGGCAGGCGTGGGGGGTCGTGCTGGGGATCCAGACCGGGACGCTGCTCTGGGGGACGCTGACCTCGGCCGGGGTGACGGCGCTGCTCACCGCCTCGCAGGTGGCGTACGAGGTCCTGCGGTGGGCGGGCGCGGCGTACCTGGTGTGGATGGGCATCGGGATGCTGCGCAACCGTGGTGGCGAGGCGGCGGCCGAGGAGGAGCCGGAGGACGGCGGGTTCGCGCACGGCTGGCGGCGGGGCACGCTGACCAACCTGCTGAACCCCAAGGTCGGGGTCTTCTACGTGGCCGTGCTTCCGCAGTTCATCCCGGTCGGCGTCCCGCACTTCGCCGCCGGTGTGGCGCTGACCTGCGTGCACGTCGTGGAGGGCCTGCTCTGGTCGACCGTCCTGGTGGGTTTCGCCCGCGTGCTGCGCGGCTGGCTGCGCCGCCCGGCCGCCCGGCGCCTGATGGACCGGGTGACCGGCGCGGTGGTGGTGGGCTTCGGCGTGAAGCTGGCGCTGACCGACTAGGGCGGCCCGGCCGCTCAGCGGCCGAGACGCTTCAGCCCTTCCATGAGTTCGTCCGCGTTCATGCAGATGTGCAGGTCGACGGTGGCGTTCAGCTGGGCCCAGAACGGTTCGGCGATAGACGGCAGCGAGGCCTCGTCCGGGACGTCGACGACCATGACCATGCCGCGGCTTCCGTTGCGGTTGAGGAAGTAGGCCGCCTCCGGCTTCAGTTGGGCCAGCACGCGCTGGATCCCTTCGGCCATGGTTCCGTCGCTGATCAGCTTGTTCGAGGCCGCGGTGTCGAGTTCGACCTCCAGCAGGGCACGCATGATGCCCGCTCCTTCCCCGGGCTCGGGGCGAGTCCGCAACTCCAGCCTCCCGCCGCGCCGGTGGCCACGCAACGTGAGCGGCACCGGAGCCGCTCCCGGCTCAGGCCGCGTGGGTACGGGGTGTCGGGCCGCCGGCCGCGCCGCCCTCGTCACCCTCCGTCCCCGTTCGCGACAGGTCGTGGTGGATCGGCCCGTCCGAGGCGCTCAGCGGCAGGCAGCTGCCGCCGCGCCGGTGGGCGACGATCTCGGCGGCGACCGAGACCGCCGTCTCCTCCGGGGTGCGGGAGCCGAGGTCCAGGCCGATCGGGGAGCGCAGCCGGGCCAGTTCGGCCTCGGTGAGCCCCGCCTCGCGGAGCCGGGCGGCGCGCTCCCGGTGGGTGCGGCGCGATCCCATCGCGCCGACGTAGCCGACCGGCAGCCGCAGGGCGCGCTCCAGCAGCGGGATGTCGAACTTGGCGTCGTGGGTGAGCACGCAGAGCACGGTGCGTCCGTCGATCCGGCCGAGTTGGGAGTCCAGGTAGCGGTGCGGCCAGTCGACCACCACCTCGTCGGCCGCCGGGAAGCGGCGGGCGGTGGCGAAGACCGGCCGGGCGTCGCAGACGGTCACGTGGTAGCCGAGGAACTTGCCGATCCGCACCACCGCGGCCGCGAAGTCGATCGCCCCGAACACCAGCATCCGCGGCGCGGGCACGTACGACTCGACGAAGCAGGTGACGGTGCCCCGGCGGTGTTCGTCGCAGGGGCGGCCGTCCAGGCCGAGCACCAGCCGGCCGGTGCGTCCGGCCTCCAGCATCGCCCGGGCCCGCACGACGATCGCCCGCTCCAGGGCGCCGACCGTCGAGGGCGTCGGCGAGAGCGCGCCGGCCACGCCGTCCGCGGTGACCGCCAGGGTGGCCCCGACCAGCCCGCCCGGTCCGCCTGTCCCGCCCGCCCCGCCCGGCCCGGCGATCACCCGGACCAGGGCCACCGGTGTGCCGGCTGCGATGTGCGCGATCCCGGTGTCCAGCCCGGCGTCGGCCCCCGGCACCACCGGCTGGACGAACACGTCCAGGACGCCGCCGCAGGTCAGGCCCACCGCGAAGGCGTCCTCGTCGCTGTACCCGAAGCGTTCCAGCACCGGCTCGCCGCTCGCCAGGGCGGCCCGGCACAGCTCGTACACCGCGCCCTCGACGCACCCGCCGGAGACGCTGCCGACCGCCTCGCCGTCCGCGTCCACGGCCAGCGCCGCCCCGGGGTCGCGCGGAGCGCTGCCGGAGACGCCGACCACGGTGGCCACGGCGAAGGAGCGCCCGGACGCGTGCCAGGCCCGCAGTTGCTCGGCGATGTCCTGCATGGGGGAGGCTCCTTACACGGTTTCGACAGTAGCGGGAGACGCCGCCGTACGGGAAACGATCCCGTACGGCGGCGGTGGCACCCGAGGCGGTCCTGCCCGACGTGAGCGCGAACAGGGCGAAGGCGCCCGGGTGCCTAGTGCACGCCCAGCCAGGACTTGACCGGGGTGATCGCGAAGTACACCACGAACACCGCGGTGAGGATCCACATCAGCGCCCCGGGCTCGCGCCGACGCCCCACCCCGGCCTTGATGACGGTGTACGAGATGACGCCGGCCGCGACGCCCGCGGTGATGCTGTACGTGAACGGCATCAGCACGCAGGTGAGGAACGCCGGGACGGCCACCTCGCGGTCGGACCAGTCGATGTGCCGTGCCTGGCTCATCATCATCGAGCCGATCACGACCAGGGCGGCCGAGGCCACCTCGACCGGGACGATCCCGGCGATCGGCGAGAAGAACAGCATCAGGGCGAACAGGGCGCCGGTGACGGTGGAGGCGAGCCCGGTGCGGGCGCCGTCGCCGACGCCGGTGGCGGACTCGACGAAGACGGTCTGTCCGGAGGCGCCCGCCAGGCCGCCGACCGCGCCGCCCGCGCCGTCGATGAACAGCGCCTTGGACAGTCCGGGCATCCGGCCCCGTCGGTCGGCCAGTCCGGCCTCGGTGCCGACGCCGATGATGGTGGCCATCGCGTCGAAGAAGCCGGCCAGCACCAGGGTGAACACCGCGACCGAGGCGCTGATCGCGCCCATGCCGTGGCCGCCGAACGCGCCGAACAGGTCGACGTGGCCGAACAGGCCGAAGTCCGGTGCGGAGACCGGGCTGCCGGGCCAGACCGGCACCGAGTTCCGCCAGGCCCCGGCGGGCACGTGGGCGGCCCGGTTGACGATCACCGCGAGCACGGTGCCGCCGGCGATGCCGAGCAGGATCGCGCCGCGGACGCCGCGCGCCATCAGCACGAAGATCGCCAGCAGGGTGACGCAGAAGACCAGCACCGGCCAGCCGGACAGCTCGCCGGTCGGGCCGAGCGAGAGCGGGGTGGGGCCGCCGGTGTGCATGAACCCGGCCTTGTAGAGGCCGATCACCGTGACGAACAGGCCGATGCCGATGGTGATGGCGTGCTTGAGCGGCAGCGGGATGCCGTTCATGATCCGCTCGCGCAGCCCGGAGACGACCAGCAGCACGATCAGCAGGCCGTAGATCACGCACAGGCCCATGGCCTGCGCCCAGGTGGTGTGCGGGACGACCAGCGCGGAGACCGCGCCGGAGACGGAGAGCCCGGCGGCGAGGGCGAGCGGCACGTTGCCGACCAGGCCCATCAGGACGGTGGTGACGGCGGCGGCCAGCGCGGTGGCGGTGGTCAGCGCGGCGGGGTCCAGTGTGGCGCCGGTCGCGTCCGCGCCGCTCAGGATGAGCGGGTTGAGCAGGATGATGTACGCCATCGCCATGAAGGTGGTGACCCCACCGCGCAGTTCGTTGGCGAGGGTCGATCCCCGGGCCGAGATCCTGAAGTAGGCGTCCAGCGCGCCGGTGGGGCGCGGGGCGCCCTGGGGCGACGTCCCGGGTTCGTTCCCGGCGGGTCCGTCTTCGGTGGGTCCGTCCTCGGTGGGTCCGTCTTCGGTGGTGCCGGGCTCCGTGGGGATCATGGTCATGTCCATCCCAAGTATCAAGGGGGGTTGGGGTGGGCGAGCCGACCTGACCGCCGGTCAACGAAGCGGCGTAGGGGGACGTATCGACTCACGGGGCGCTCCTGGGCAGCGGGGGAGTGCCCGCGGCGCATCGGAGGGTGGTGCGCACCGCTGCGGGCCCCGGGGTGGGCAGGGCAGCGGCTGTACGGGGACGCCTCCCGGGTGGCGGGGACGCCCCCGGGCAGCGGGGAGTGCCCTCGGGGCGGCGGGGAAGGCGGCCGCCGCCCCGGGGAGGACGAACTCCGGTCGTCAGAGCGGCCGTTCGGTGGTCAGGTGCTCCGGCCGGACCGGGATCCGGTTGAGCGCCAGCCCGGTGGCGTTGCGGATGGCGGCCACGATGGATGGCGTCGCCGACACGGTCGGCGCCTCGCCGACCCCGCGCAGCCCGTACGGGGCGTTGGGGTCGGGCAGTTCGAGCACCTCCACCGGGATCGGCGGGGTGTCCAGGATGGTGGGGATCAGGTAGTCGGTGAAGGAGGCGTTGCGCACCTTGCCGTCCCGCACGATGATCTCCTCCATCACCGCGAGGCCCAGCGCCTGGGTGCAGCCGCCCTGGATCTGGCCGACCACGGAGAGCGGGTTGAGCGCCTTGCCGACGTCCTGGACGGCGGTGAGCTCGACCACCTTGACCAGGCCCAGCTCCACGTCCACGTCCACCACCGCGCGGTTGGCGCAGAAGGTGTACTGGACGTGGCCGAAGCCCTGGCCGGTCTCCTTGTCGAAGGCCTGGGTGGGCCGGTGGTGATGTTCGCGGGTCTGCTCGACGGCCTCGTCGCCGAGCAGGTCGACGATGGAGACCAGCGCGCCGGCGCTCTTCGACACCACCTTGCCGTCGGTCAGCACCAGGTCGTCGTGGGTCCAGCCGTAGCGCCGGCGCCCCTTGTCGAACAGCTCCCGGCGGACCGCCTCGGCGGCCAGCTTCACCGCCCCGCCCGTCATGTACGTCTGGCGCGAGGCGGAGGTCGAACCGGCCGACCCCACCTCGGTGTTGGCCGGGTGGATGGTGACCTGCTCGACGCCCAGCTCGGTGCGGGCGATCTGGGCGTGCACCGTGACGCCGCCCTGGCCGACCTCGGCCGCCGCGGTGTGCACCATGGCGACCGGCTCGCCGCCGATCACCTCCAGCCGCACCCGGGCGGTGGAGTAGTCGTCGAAGCCCTCGGAGAAGCCGACGTTCTTGATGCCGACCGAGTAGCCGACGCCGCGGACGATCCCCTCGCCGTGCGAGGTGTTGGACAGCGCGCCGGGCAGCCGGCGCACGTCGAGGTGCTCGGTGTCCAGCGGCGGCGGCAGCGGCATCTCCTTGGCCCGCCGCAGCAGTTCGGCCACCGGCGCGGGGGAGTCGATCCGCTGGCCGGTGGGCATGAAGTCGCCCTCGGACATCGCGTTGAGCTGCCGCAGCTCCACCGGGTCCATGCCCAGTGCGGCGGCCAGCTTGTCCATCTGCGACTCGTAGCCGAACGCCGCCTGCACCGCGCCGAAGCCGCGCATCGCCCCGCAGGACGGGTTGTTGCTGTACAGCGCGATGGCGTGCATCCGCACGTTGGGGATCACGTACGGGCCGTGCCCGAGCGAGGCCGCGTTGCCGACCACGGCGGGGGAGGCGGAGGCGTATGCGCCGCCGTCCAGCACGATCCGGCAGTCGGCGTAGACCAGCCGGCCGTCCCGGGTGGCGCCGTGCTCGTAGTGCATCCGCGCCGGGTGGCGGTGGACGTGGCCGAAGAAGGACTCGTCCCGGGAGTAGACGATCTTGACCGGCTTGCCGGTGTGCTGGGCCAGCAGGCAGGCGTGGATCTGCATCGACAGGTCCTCGCGGCCGCCGAACGCGCCGCCCACGCCGGCCAGGGTGAGCCGGACCTTCTCCTCCGGCAGATCGAGCACCGGCGCCATCTGCTGGCGGTCGACGTGCAGCCACTGGGTGGCGATGTAGAGGTCGATGCCGCCGTCCTCGGCGGGCACCGCGAGGCCGGACTCCGGGCCGAGGAAGGCCTGGTCCTGCATGCCGACCTCGTAGTCGCCGCTGACGACCACGTCCGCCAGCGCCCGCACCTCGTCGGTCACCCCGCGGCCGGAGACCAGCCGCTGCTCGTGGCAGATGTTGCCGTACGCGTGGGACTTGTACTCGTGCGGCTCGTGCACGTACCCGTACGTCTCCGGGTCGAGGCACTGCTCCTCGGTGACGATCGGGGTGAGCACCTCGTACTCGACCGCGATCCTCTTCACCGCCCGGCGGGCCGTCTCCGGGTGGTCGGCGGCGACCAGCGCGATCGCCTCGCCGTGGTAGCGGATCCGGTCGATGGCCAGGGCCGGCTGGTCCTGGATCTCCAGGCCGTAGTACTTCGAGCCGGGGATGTCCTCGTGCGTCAGCACCGCGTACACCCCGGGCACCTTGAGCGCCTCGGTGACGTCCACGGAGAGGATGTTCGCCCGGGGGTGCGGCGAGCGCAGCGCCGTGCCCCAGAGCATGTCCTCGTGCCACAGGTCGGAGGAGTAGGCGAACTCGCCCCGGACCTTCAGGTTGCCGTCCGGGCGCAGCGGCGAGCCGCCGATGCCGTCCTTGGCCGCCTGGTTGATGTTCTGCAGGTTCTTCTGCCCCCGGATGGTCCGCGCGCTCACGCCGCGCCCTCCGTCCCCGCGCACGTGCGGGCCGAGGCCAGCCGCACCGCGTCCATGATCTTCTCGTAGCCGGTGCAGCGGCACAGGTTGCCGGACAGCGCCTCGCGGATGTCGTCGTCGCTCGGCTGCGGGTCCTCGGCCAGCAGCGCGTCGGTCTGCACCAGCAGGCCGGGGGTGCAGAAACCGCACTGGACGGCGCCGGCGTCGACGAACGCCTGCTGGACCAGGCCCAGTTCGCCGTCCTCCCTGCCCAGGCCCTCGACCGTGCGCACCTCGCGGTCCTGCACCTGGCCGGCCGCGACCAGGCAGGAGCAGACCGGGACGCCGTCCAGGTAGACCGTGCAGGAGCCGCACTCGCCCTGCTCGCAGGCGTTCTTCGAGCCGGGCAGGCCGACCCGCTCGCGCAGCACGTACAGCAGGCTCTCGCCCTCCCACACGTCGTCGGCCTCGACCGGCCTGCCGTTGGCGGTGAAAGTGACCCTCATGCCGCGCTCCTGATCTGCTTGCCGTAGTCGTTCCAGGTCCAGGTGAGGGTGCGGCGGGCCATCACGGCGAGCGCGTGCCGCCGGTAGTCGGCGGTGCCGCGGACGTCGTCGATCGGCGAGGCCGCGGCCTTCACCAGCTCGCCGAAGCGCTGGACCACCTCGGTGCCCAGCAGTTCCCCGGACTCCCACAGCCCGCGCTCGGCGAGCACGCCCCGGAGGTACTCCTCGGCCGCGACGGCGCGGCGCGGCGTGGGGGCGGCCGAACCGATGCCGGTGCCGACGGTCCCGTTCCGCGGGTGCAGGGCGAAGCCGAACGCGCAGACCGCGATCACCATGGCGTTGCGGGTGCCGATCTTCGAGAACTGCTGCGGCCCGTCCGCCACCGGGATGCGCACGGCCCGGATCAGCTCGTCGGCCTCCAGGAGGTTGCGCTTCACCCCGACGTAGAAGTCGTCGATCGGGATCAGCCGGGTGCCGCGCGCCGAGGCCGCCTCGACGAAGACGTCCCGCCCGGCCGCGAGCAGCGCCGGGTGCGAGTCGCCGGCCGGGGAGGCCGCGCCGAGGTTGCCGCCGACGCTGCCGCGGTTGCGGATCTGCGGCGAGCCGACGGTGCGGGCCGCCAGCGCCAGCCCGGGCAGCGGACCGGACAGCTCCGCGATGATCCGGGTGTACGGGACCGCGGCGCCGAGCCTCACGACGGCGCCGTCGTTCGACCATTCGGCGAGTTCGGTGATGCGGTTCAGATCGAGGATCGCGGACGGCCGGTGCACGTCGAAGTTCAGCTCGACCATGACGTCCGTGCCACCCGAAACGGGCAGCGCGGTCGGGTACTCGGCCTTCGCCGCGAGTGCCTCGTCCCAGGTGGCGGGCCGAAGGAACTCCATGCGGGTGTCTCCTCACTTCGTCGCCCGCCGGGTGTCCGGCGGCGTGTCGCCCAGTGAACCGCCGCGACGCGGCCCGCTGGCAGTCACCGATGGCATGAAGCCCCGGCGGTGAGCCCGCCCGGCATCCTGTACGTTCCTCTAAGGAGGAGAACCTCGCAGCCCAGGTGTCCGCCGGGTGCTACCTACGACCGTAATCCGGCCGTGACGCGCGGGCTACGGACCCGGGCCACGGACCCGGGCGGACGCCCGCCCGGACAGGCCCTATCGTTACCCCTTCACCCTCCCCCCAAGCCCCCGTTAAGGAGTCCGCGGATGCGCGTCCGTGACCTGCTCGCCCCCGGCGCCCCGCGACTGCGCCTGCTCGCGGCCGAGGAAGAGCTGGACCGGCAGGTCAGCGGCGTGATGACGACGGACCTCCAGGACCCGGGCCGCTACCTGCACGGCGGCGAACTGGTGCTCACCGGCATGCTCTGGCGCACCGTCCCGGCCGACTCCGAGCGCTTCGTCCGCACCCTCGCGGCCGGCGGCGCGGTGGCCCTCGCGGCCGGCGAGGCCGAGGTCGGCCCGGTGCCCGAGGACCTGGTCGAGGCCTGCCGCCGGCACCGGATGCCGCTGCTCGCCGTCCCCGACGACATCGCCTTCGGCACCGTCACCGAGTTCATCGGCCGCCAGGTCTCCGCCGACCGGGCCGCCGACCTCGCCGCCCTGGTCGACCGGCACCGCCTGCTGGTCTCGGCGGCCGGCGGCGGCGGACTGGACGCGGTGCTCGACCTGCTCGGCGGCGACCTCGACCTGGACTGCTGGGTGCTCACCCCGACCGGCGCGGTGATCGCCGGCCCCGCCGACCGGCTCTCCGCCCAGGACCGCGACCAGCTGGTCCGCGCCCACCTCGCCGCCCAGCGCCAGCGCCGCCGCCCCCCGCACCGGGCCCGGCTGGCCGCCGGCTCCTTCTCGCTGCTGCCCGCCCCGGCCTCCGCCGAGCACGACGAGCCGCCGGCCGGCGGCGGCCTGCTGGCCGACTGGGTGCTCGCGGTGGCCGGCGACGTCACCGAGTGGACCACCAAGCGCCAGCAGCTCGCCGAGAACCTGGCCCGGCTGGTCGCCGCCGAGCGCCACCGCCGCGACGAGGGCCGCCGGCTGCGCCGCCGCCTCGCCGACGAGCTGCTCGCCCTGCTGCGCCGCGACGCCGACCCGGCCGAGGTCGGTCGCGCCCTGTACGCCTCCTCGGCGATGGCCGCCCGCTACGAGGGCCCCGGGGCCAAGTCCCAGGCGGAGGACGGCTCCTGGCTGGTGCTCAGCGCCGAGGGCACCGGCCTGCCGGAGGGCGCCGTACGGGCGGTGCTGGAGGAGGCGCTCGGCGGCGCCACCGACCGCGCCCTGGTCGCCGGGACGGGCACCGGCGCCGTGGTGGTGCTGCCCGTCCTGGACGCCCCGGTGCCCGCCGACGCCCTGCGCGAACTGCTCGCCCCGCTGGAGGCCGGGCTCGGCTCGGAGGGCCGGATCACCCTCGGCGTCTCCGCCCCCGCCGCCGGGGCCGGCGGCCTGCGCGGCGCCCTGGAGGAGGCCCGGCACGCCCGCCGGATCGCCGCCTCCCGGGTCGGCCGGGTCTGCGTCGCGGGCCCCGAGGAGCTCGCCTCGCACGTGCTGCTGCTGGCCGCCGTCCCGGACGAGGTGCGCCGGGCCTTCCGCAGCCGGCTGCTGGACACGGTGATCGCGTACGACATCGAGCACCAGGCGGACCTGGTCCGCACCCTGGAGGCCTTCCTGCGCTCGGACGGCTCCTGGACCCGCTGCGCCGCGCAGCTGCACGTCCACGTGAACACCCTGCGGTACCGGATCGGCCGGATCGAGGAGCTGACCGGGCGCGACCTCTCCCGGCTGGAGGACCGGGTGGACTTCTACCTGGCGCTGGAGCTGGCCTGACGCCGCGTCCGGACATGCGGAAGGGCCCGCCGCGACCTCGGT
>NZ_JBHVET010000126.1:0-14956 GCF_042802135.1 Kitasatospora sp. NPDC057512 | reverse complement strand
AGACGAGGCCGAAGGCCACGTCCCCGGCCCGCCGCCGGCCGGGGTGGACGGCCGGCGGGCGGTCGGCGGTGCCGAACACCCGCCCGGCCCGGTTCAGGGCCCGTCCGACTGGCCGCAGCGCCCGGCCGAGCGCGGCGGGCAGGCGGGAGCGGCGCAGCAGGTCCAGCACGACCGAGCGCTGCACCTCGGTGGCCTCGGACTGCTCGTTCTTGAACCGCTCGGCCCAGGCGGTGAGCGGCCGCCAGAACAGGAAGTTGACGCCGACCACCAGCACCACCATGGTGGCGATCGCCCAGCCGACCCGGCCGAGGTCCCCGGCGGCGATGGCCGCGCCCGCGTACGAGCCGACCCCGGGCAGCGCGTACCGCTGGCCGTCCACGGTGATCGCCTCGGAGGCGACCAGGAAGAACCAGCCGCCGCCGAAGCCGAGCATGCCGTTCCAGACCAGGCCGATCATGCCCGAGGGCAGTTCGACCTTCCAGAACCGCGTCCACCGGCTGAACCCGAACGAGCGGGACAGCTCGTCGAGTTCGGGCGGCAGCGAGACCAGTGCCTGGTAGAAGGCGAAGGTCATGTTCCAGGCCTGGGAGGTGAAGATGGCGAACACGGCGGCGCATTCCAGGCCGAGCATCGAGCCGGGGAAGAGCGCGAGGAAGCCGGAGACGGCGACGCTCAGGAAGGCGAGCACCGGCACCGACTGGAGGATGTCCAGCGCCGGGATCAGCACCCGCTCCAGCCGGCGGCTGCGGGCGGCGGCGTAGGCGTAGCCGAAGGTGAAGACGACCGAGACGGCGAGCGCGGCGAACATCCGCAGCAGCGAGCGCAGGGCGTCGTACGGCAGCCGGGCCGGGTCGGTGTCGACGGCCGCGTCCCGGGCCGTGGAGAACCGGAGGGTGCCGCCCTGGCCGAGGCGCAGCCCCAGGTAGAGCAGCACCAGCACGGCGGCCGCGACGACCAGGTCCACCCAGACCCGCCCGCCGAGGCGGCTCGCCGTCCGGGCGGGCAGCGAGCCCCGGGACAGGCCCGGGAGCGGGCTCCGGGACCGGCCCGGGACGGGCTTCGGCAGGGTCATGGCGGTACCTCCGGCGCAAACCCGGGCAGTCTGCTCCCTCGGTACGTCCGTACGCAAACCCGTCCCGCGTTTCGGGGACCGCTGCCCGGGGCCCGCAGCCCGGGGCCCGCCGGGTCCTACCGGGCGGGAGCGGCCCCGGTGTGCCGCCGGGCCGCGGTGACCAGCAGCCGGGCGGTGCGGACGGGCAGGTCCAGGTGCCGGGCGATCCACTGCGGGTCGTGCCCGTGGGTGGCGAACACCCAGGCGGTGTAGAGCCGGCTCAGGCCGGGCGCGCCGGGGGCCAGCAGCAGCGGGCGGACCTGCTCCATCGGGAAGCCGTCCAGCGAGCGGGCACTGAACCACTGGGCGTCGTCGCGGAACGGCCCGGGGCCCGCCGCCGCGCCCGCCCGCCGCCGGCCGGCGGCCAGCAGCAGGGCGAGCAGCAGCCCGGCGACCGAGGCGCCGATGAGCGTGCCGGACAGGAAGAGCCGCAGGGGGTGGGGTGCGAGGCCGACGGCGAGGCCCTCGGCGGTGATCAGCAGTAGGACGCCGCACAGCGCGGTCCCTCTGCCGGTCCTGGGGAACAGGGCGGTTCGGGTCATCGCGGGGGTCCTCCTTCGGACGGTCGTCGGGTCCTTCGGTGGTGGGGTCCGGCGGTCGGCCCGGCCGCCGGCGTCAGGCGGTCCGGGCCAGCCGGGGGTCGTACTTGTAGCCGATCTGCCGGACGGTGGCGATCGCCTCCCGGTGCCCGGGGCCGAGCTTGCGCCGGATCCGGGCGATGTGGGTGGCGACGGTGCGGGAGTCGCCGCTGTCCGGGCGGCCCCAGACGTTCTCCATCAGCTGGCGCCGGGAGTGCACCCGCAGCGGGTTGCCGACCAGGTGGGCGAGCAGCTCGAACTCCAGGTACGGCATGGTGACGGGGCGGCCCTCGACGGTGACGGTGCGCTGCTCGGTGTCCACCACCAGGCCGGGCGCGGGAGCCGGCCGCGGGGCCGGGCGCCGGGCGGGCGCGGGGTGGTCCGAGAAGAGGGCGTCGAGCCTGGGGTAGCGCAGGGCCATGGCGGAGGGGCTCCTTCGGGGGCTGGGCGGCCGGGGCGGACGGGACGGCGGACAGGGTGTGCGCCGGGCCGGTCGGCTCAGTGGTTCAGCGCGGTCTGGACGATCTTGAGGACGACCATCGCCATCGCGATCAGCAGGTAGGCGCGCAGGGCGCCCATGCCGACCTTGCGGGCGGTGGAGAGCACCGGCTTGTCGAGGGTCTCCAGCGGGGGCATCCGCCAGTTCTCCCGGCCGGTGCGGTCGATGGGGTCCTCCTTGGTGCCGCGGCGCCCGGAGGTGAAGAAGTACCCGGCGACGAGCACACCGGCGATGCCGCAGCCGGCCATGATCCGCAGGATCGTCCCGGAGCTGATGTCCGGCCAGACCACGGCGGCGGTGAGGATCAGCGAGAGCATCACCAGGACGCCGACCACCGCCGAGGTGAAGGCGTTGGTCCTGGGCCCGTTCGTCCAGGGCCCCAGCACCGCGCGGTCGTTGCAGAGCAGCAGCAGGAAGACGGTCGCGGAGGGCAGCAGCACCCCGGCCAGCACCTGGACGAACTGGGTCATCAGGCCCTGGGTGTAGTCGGTGGAGAGCAGCGTGATCGCCGCCGCCGCGACCACCAGGCCCGCGTAGATCCCGTAGAAGCCCTTGGCGCCCTTCACCCCGCGGTGCAGCGAGTGCCTGATGCCGAAGACGTCGCCGATCGCGTACGCGGTGGACAGCGACACCGCGAAGGCGCCGATGATCGAGGCGTCCAGCAGGGCTATCGCGAACAGCACGCCGGCCAGGTGCCCGGCCTTGTCCTCGATGCCCCGGGCGACGGCGGCCGCGTCGGAGAACCGGCCGAAGCCGTCGGTGCCCGCGAAGGCGGCGGCGGTGAGGCCCATCATGGCGGCGGCGCCGACGATGACGATCACGATGCCGATCCAGAGGTCGGCCTTCTCGTACTTCATGAAGCGCGGGGTGATCCGCTTGTCGATGACGTACGACTGCTGGAAGAACAGCTGCCAGGGCGCCACGGTGGTGCCGACGATGGAGATGATCACCAGCATCACGGCCGCGAGCTGCCCGGACCCGCCCGGCATGCTCGGGACGACGAAGTCGTGGGCCATCTGCGAGGTCTTCGGGTGGACCATGAAGTAGATCGGCACCAGCAGCAGCGAGCCCAGGCAGAGCGTCACGGCGACCCGCTCGAAGCGCTGGAACGAGCCGGTGAAGGCCGAGGCGATGATGATCCCGGCCGCCAGCACCACCGAGGCGGCCTTCGGCAGGCCGAGGTACCCGGCCGCGAGCGTGACCCCGATGAACTCGGTGACCAGGGTCAGCGCGTTCAGGAGGAAGAGGTCGATCACGCTGAACGCGCCCCAGAACTTGCCGAAGCGCTCCAGGATCAGCCGGGCGTGCCCGACCCCGGTGACGGCGCCGAGCCGCAGCACCATCTCCTGGTTGACGTAGAGCACCGGGACCAGCATCAACAGCGTCCACAGCAGCTGGGTGCCGTAGTTCTGCCCGGCCTGCCCGTAGGTGGAGAAGGCGCCGGCGTCGTTGTCGCCGACCATCACGATCAGGCCGGGCCCGACGACCGCGAGCAGGGTCTTCAGCCGCGCCGACAGGCCGTGGCGGGGCGTGGTGTCGTCGAGCCGGATGGTGCCGAGCGCACCCTTGATGTCGCCGACGTGGGCGTCGTCCAGGACGGCCGAACGCGGCTCGGGGACCGTCGAGTTGAGAGTGGCGTGGGTGGTCATGGGGGGTTTCCTCCCTGGGCCCCGGACAGGCGGGGCGGTTCGGAGGCAGGCGGCAGCGCTCCCTGCAAGCGGGCACGGCGCATCGGCGCGCGGCTGCGCGGCCCGTACGGGGGTGTGCGGGCGCGGCGGAGCCGCGTGCGGACGTGGCGTGGACGTCGTGGCTGACGGATCGTCAGGACGAGGTGCAGGGAAGGGTGTTACCGCATGCCGGAGGTGTACGAGGGCAAGCGGGGGTAGGGGCAACTGTGGCCCGGACTACTGCAATCCATGTCTCTCGCCTCCTCCCGGCCGGCGCACCCCGTGGTGCGTGTCATCGACGCGGCAAGGAGTTCACCGGCCCGCGCAACGCGACCGCCGGTTCACCCCAACTCGTCAGAGCTTAGCCCCGCCCGGAGGCGATACTTGCGCACTTGGTTAAACCTTTACCTTCTCCGGGGGCTTCGGTTGCTCCGGGCCCCGGCCCGCCGGCTACGACTTCGTGACCGTCACCTTCAGGTGCTTCATGATCGGCTGGTCGCTCTGGGTGCTGTAGTCGCCGATCGCGCACAGCACGTTCAGCTCCGGCATGTACCCGGCCGCGCAGCCGCGCGGGATGTCGTACGGCACGGCCAGGTAGCCGTGCACCGAGCGGGTGCTGCCGTCCCGGGCGGTGCTGGTGACGTCCACCCGGTCGAACTCGGCCAGGCCGCGCTCGCGCATGTCGTCCCGGTTCATGAACACCAGGGTGCGCAGGTTCTTCACGCCCCGGTAGCGGTCGTCGTCCGAGTAGATGGTGGTGTTCCACTGGTCGTGCGAGCGCATCGTGCCCAGCGCCAGGGTGCCCGCCCCGGGCACGACGTCGGGCAGCGGGGCGGCGGAGAACTCGGCCCTGCCGGAGGGCGTGTCGAAGACCAGCTCGCGGGCCGGCTGCTTGATCCGGAAGCCCAGCGGCAGCCGCACCCGGCGGTTGAAGTCCTCGAAGCCGTCCAGGACCCGGGCCATGGTGTCGCGGATGCGGTCGTAGTCCTCGATGTACCACTCCCACGGGGTGGCGCTGTCCGGCAGCGCCGCGCGGGCCATCCCGGCGACGATCGCGGGCTCGGAGAGCAGGTGCGGCGAGGCCGGGCGCTTCATGCCGACCGACAGGTGCACCATGCTCATCGAGTCCTCGACCGAGGTGGACTGCACCCCGGCGCGCTGGTGGTCCTTCTCGGTCCGGCCCAGGCAGGGCAGGATCAGCGCGGCCCGCCCGTGCACCAGGTGGCTGCGGTTCAGCTTGGTGCTCACCTGGACGGTCAACTCGCAGGACTCCAGGGCCTGCCGGGTGTACGGGGTGTCCGGCGCGGCGAGCGCGAAGTTGCCGCCCATGCCGACGAACACCGTGACGTCGCCGCGCCGCATCGCCTCGATCGTGCCGACGGTGTCCAGCCCGTGCTCGCGCGGCGGCTCGATCCCGCACACCTCGGCGAGCCGGTCCAGGAACCCGGCGGCGGGCCGGTGGTCGATGCCGCAGGTGCGGTTGCCCTGGACGTTGCTGTGCCCGCGCACCGGGGAGGGTCCCGCCCCCTCGCGGCCCAGGTTGCCGCGCAGCAGCAGGAGGTTGACGATCTCCCGGACGGTGTCCACGCCGTGCTCGTGCTGGGTCACGCCCAGGCACCAGCTGAAGATCGAGCGGTCGGCCTCCCGGTACACCCGGGCCGCCTTGAGGATGTCCGCCCGCTCCAGCCCGCTCTGGCGCTCGATCTCCTCCCAGGGCGTGGCCAGGCAGATGTCGCGGTAGGCCTCGAAGCCGGTGGTGTGGCGGTCGATGAACAGCCGGTCCAGCGCCCGGTCGTCGGCCGCGGACTGCTCCAGGATCGCCTTCGCCATGCCGCGCAGCAGCGCCATGTCGCCGCCGATCCGCGGCTGGAGGTTCAGGGTGCTGGTGCGGGTGGCCCGGTTCAGCGCCATGTCGGTGAAGTCGTGCGGGATGATCGTCCGGGTCGCCGCCGCCTCGACCAGCGGGTTGATGTGGACGACCTGCGCGCCGCGCTTGTACGCCTCGGCGAGCGAGGTGAGCATCCGGGGCGCGTTGGAGGCCGCGTTGACGCCCAGGATGAAGAGCGCGTCGGTGACCTCCCAGTCCTTGAGGTCGACCGTCCCCTTCCCGGTGCCGAGCGAGGCCTGCAGCGCCCGGCCGCTGGCCTCGTGGCACATGTTGGAGCAGTCGGGCAGGTTGTTGGTGCCCAGCTCGCGGGCCAGCAGCTGGTAGAGGAAGGTCGCCTCGTTGCCGAGTCGGCCGGAGGTGTAGAACGCGGCCCGGTTCGGGTCGTCCAGCCCGCGCAGGGTGCGGCCGACCAGGGCGAACGCGTCCTTCCAGCCGATCGGGACGTAGTGGTCGGTGTCCGGGTCGTAGACCATCGGCTCGGTGAGCCGGCCCTGGTCCTCCAGCGCGAAGTCGCTCCAGCCGGACAGCTCGGTCACCGAGTGGGCGGCGAAGAACTCCCGGCCGACCCGCTTGCGGGTCATCTCCCAGGTGACGTGCTTGATGCCGTTCTCGCAGATGTCCAGGTGCAGGCCCTTGGTGTCGTCGGGCCAGGCGCAGCCGGGGCAGTCGAAGCCGCCGTTCTCGTGGTTCATCCGCATCACCGCCCGCGGCCCGTCCAGGTACGCGCCCTCGCGGGCCAGGAAGCGGGTGACGCTCTTGGCGGCGCCCCAGCCGGCGGCCGGGTGGTGGTACGGCGCGACGTGGGGCGGCCCGGCGGGGGAGGGGCCGACGTCCTCCCGCGGCTCCTGTGGCTCCCGCGGCTGCTCCTGCGGGGGAGTGGTGGCGGCGTCGTCGGAGGTGGTCACGGTACTCGCCTTCCGTCGCACGGGGTCGGACAACCGGGGCTGGGTCGAGGCTACGTCGGGCGGTCGGGGCGCGCGCGTCGAGCGGTCGGGGCGCGCGCGTCGAGCGGTCCCTGAGCGGCCCCTGAGCGGTCCCTGAGCGGTCCCTGAGCGGTCCCCGCGCGCCCGGTGGTCAGGCGCCGCCCGGCAGGCTGTCGAGGACGGCGGCCACCTCGGTGCGCCGGGCGACCTCCAGCAGCGCGCGGGCCATCACCGAACCGGGCTCCCGGGCGGCGGTCACCAGCCCGATCGGCGCGCTGTGCACCGGCTCCGCCAGCGGGACGGCCCGCATCCCGTGCGGCACGCCGAACACGTGCAGCCAGGCGTACGGCACGATGCTCGCCCAGTGGCCGGTGCGGACGTGGGCGAAGAGCGAGGCCACCGAGTCGGTCTCGACCCGGGGCGCCGCCTCAAGACCGAGGCCCGCGAACACCTCGTCCAGCACCCGGCGGCCCTGCATGCCCGGGTGCAGCAGGCACAGCGGCAGCCGCGCGGCCTCCGCCCAGGTCGCCCGGGGGTGCCGGGCCAGCTCGTCGGCCGGACCGGTCAGCAGGACGTACCGCTCCTCGTACAGCGGGAGCGCGCGCAGGTCGTCGGCGCCCGGTCCGGGCAGGTAGGTGATGCCCGCGTCGATCTCGAAGTTCCGTACCTGGCGCAGGAGTTCGTCGGAGCGCAGGTCGGTGGACAGCTCCACGGCGGCCAGCGGGTGGGCGGCGCAGAACGGTCCGGTGAGCAGCGGGACGGCGCCCGAGGCGGTCGGCACCGAGCCGATCCGCAGCCGTCCGGCCAGGCCGGTGCGCAGCGCGTCCACCTCGTCCCGCAGGGCGTCCCGGTCGGCCAGGATGCGCTGCGCCCACCGCACGATCCGCTCGCCCTCGGGCGTCAGGCCCTGGTAGCTGCGCCCGCGCCGCACCAGCAGGACCTTCAGCTCGTCCTCCAGCTTGCGCAGGGCCTCGGAGAGCGCGGGCTGGGAGACGTGGCAGGCCTGGGCGGCGCGGGCGAAGTGGCGCTCGCGGGCGAGCGCGACGAGGTACTCCAGCTGGCGGAAGAGCATCTACCGGCCTTCCTCCCGGACGGCGGCCCCGGCGTCGGTTCGGACGTCCGGGCCGACGTCGATCCGGACGTCCGGGCCGACGTCGATCCGGTCCGCGCGGGTGTAGACGTTCATCGACTCGCCGCGCAGGAAGCCGACCAGGGTCAGCCCGGTCTCCTCCGCGAGGTCCACGGCCAGCGAGGACGGTGCGGAGACCGCCGCGAGCAGCGGGACGCCCGCCATCACGGCCTTCTGCACCAGCTCGAAGGAGGCCCGGCCGCTGACCATCAGCACCGTGCCGCGGGCCGGCAGCAGCCCCTCGCGCAGGGCGTGGCCGACCACCTTGTCCACGGCGTTGTGCCGGCCCACGTCCTCGCGCAGGCAGAGCAGCCGCCCGTCGGCGTCGAACAGCCCGGCCGCGTGCAGGCCGCCGGTGCTCTCGAAGACCTTCTGGGCGGCGCGCAGCCGGTCCGGCAGCGCGGAGAGCAGCGCGGGGGTGACGCGCAGCCCGTCCTCGGCGACGCTCCACGGCGCGGTGGTGCGCACCGCGTCCAGGCTGGCCTTGCCGCACAGGCCGCAGGAGGAGGTGGTGTAGAAGTTGCGCTCCAGCGAGGCGTCGGGGGCGGGCACACCGTCGGCGAGCCGGACGTCCACCACGTTGTAGGTGTTGCCGCCGTCGGCGGTGGCGCCGGCGCAGTAGCGGATGCCAGCCACCTGCCCGGCGGCGTGCACCACGCCCTCGCTGACCAGGAAGCCGGCCGCCAGGTCGAAGTCGCTGCCCGGGGTGCGCATGGTCACCGTCAACGGGCGCCCGCCGACCCGGATCTCCATCGGCTCCTCGGCGGCCAGGGTGTCGGGACGGTACGAGGGCGCGCCCTGGCGCAGGCGCAGCACTCTGCGGGGTACGGTCACTCGGCCCATGGCGGTCGGCTCCTCGGTGGTGTGCTGGCGACGGACTGTACGGATGCATCCTCGCGCGTCGGCGGCTCCGGGCGCTCCCCGGCCGGCAGGTGGCGGCGGCTGTGGGCGGCGGTGACCGCCAGGCAGAGCAGGCCGACGGCCGCCATGCCCGCCAGCAGCGCCGGGTAGGAGGCGTGGCCGGCGGTGCCGGCGAGCAGCAGCGGGGTGAGGAAGCCGCTGGAGGTGGTGCTCTGGTAGAGCGAGGCGGAGGTCGGGCCGCCGGAGGGTGGGGTCAGCCGCTCCACCTCGTGCAGCCCCGCGCCGAGCGTCAGCCCGTACCCGGTGCCGAGGACCACGGCGGCGGCCACCACCAGGCCCACCGAGTCGCGGGCGGCGGCGACGGCGCCGAGCAGCAGCCCGGCGATCACGGTGGCCATCGCGGTGAGGGTGGCCCGGGCGCTGTCCGCGTCGTCCAGCCGGGCGGCGAAGGGCTGGGCGACCACGCCGGTGGCCAGGGTCAGCGCCGCGACCAGGCCGCTGAACAGCGGGGCGTAGCCGGGCACCCGGTCGGCGACCAGCGGCGGCAGCACCACGTACGCCACGGTGGCGGCGCCGAGCACGGCCGGGCTGGCGGGCAGCACGACGTAGCGGAACCGGGGGTGGCGGACGGCCGCCGTGCGGTGCGGGGGCGTGCCGCGGCCCGGGGCGCTCTCCGGCCTGCTCTCCGCCTTCGTCCCTCTCTTCGCCCCCGGCTTCGTCTCCGGGAGCCCGCGGGTGGCCCGCAGCACCAGCAGGCAGCCCAGCGCGTGGGCGAGGGCGGGCAGCACCGTCGGGCCGGGCAGCCACTCGGCGAGCACCCCGGAGGCCAGCGCGCCCGCCGCGAAGCCCGTACCGGTGGCGTACATCGCCCGGCGGGCCGCCCGCTCGGGCGGGACGGCGGGCCCGGAGAGCTCGCGCAGCCAGGCCGTCCCGGCCAGGAAGACCAGCCCGGCCGCGAAGCCGGTGGCCAGCCGGGCGGCGTACACGGACGGCTCGTCCGGCAGCGCCAGCACGACGCTGGCGGCGGCGGACAGGCCCAGCGCGCCGCGCACCGTCCGCCGCCGGCCGTACCGGTCGGCGGCGGGCCCGCCCAGCAGCAGCCCGGGCACCAGGCCGACCAGGTAGACCGAGAACATCGCGGCCAGCGAGAGCGCCGACCAGTCGGTGCGCGCCCGGTACACGGTGGCCAGCGCGGTGAACTGGTTGGCGCCCCAGGCGGCGACGGCGACGGCGGCGGCCGCCGGGAGCCAGCGGGCGGTGCGGGACGGGGGCATGCGCGCGCTCTGCTCGGTTTCTCTCGGGTGCTTTTCCGGGGGCTGGAATTCGCTGCGAATTCGCCGCTCCCCTGATTCCCGTCCAGTGTCCGGCAGGCCATCGCGGCACGTCAAAGAGGCAGCTCGACTGAACCGATAAGTCCCGCCTATCAACGGCCCAGCCGATATCCACCGATATCCCTGCCGTTCATCCGGCCCGTTCCTCCGGCCCGTTCCTCCGGAATTCCGGCCGGAATTCGAGACCGTGCCGCGCCGCGCCGCCTCAGTCCGCCCGCGGGCCCCCGTCGGCACCCACCGACAGCACCGTCGCGCTGGCCGAGCCGGCCGGGGTGTCGTAGTTCACCGTCTCCCCGGCGTGCCGTCCGAGCAGCGCCTTCCCGAGCGGGCTGTCGAAGGTCACCAGGGTGAGGTCCCGCTCCTCCGCGATCTCCGAGATCTCGACGGTCTCCTCCGTGCCGTCATCGAACCGCACGTTCACCGTCGACCCCACCCCGACCACCCGCGCGGACGGCTCCCCGGCCACCTCGGCCTCCCGCAGCCGCGCCTCCAGCTCGACGATCCGCCGGTCCAGCCGCGCCACCTCCGACGCCCGCTGCAACTCGTCCGCCGCATCCGCCCGGTCCCCCGGCTCCACCCCGCGCAGCGTCGCGGCCACCTCCCCCCGCTCCACCCGCAGCTGCGCCAATTCCTCCCGCACCGCACGCAGACCCTCGGCACTGATCGGTTCCGGCCCACCGCTCATCCCAAGCTCCCGGGGCTGCTCGTCACACACTCGAACACCGGCCGCCTCCCATTACCCCACCACCCGCACCCCCGGGCAACTTCCGGGCCGGTCGACCACCCGGAGCGGGCCCCGCGGGCCGTGGGTCAGCGGGCGAGCAGCTGCGCCGGGACGATCGGTTCGAGGAAGACGCTGGGTGTGCCGTGCCAGGACACGCTGAGGGCTTCGCGGGCGCGGGTACACGCCACGAAGAGCAGGCTCAGCTCGCCGGTGAGGTCCTCCTGGTGCTGCAGCGGGTCCGTGTCCGCCGGGGTGAGCGCGCTGCGCAGGGGCACCGTGCCGTCGCTGACGCCCACCACGGCGACGCAGCGGTACTCCAGGCCCTTCATCCGGTGCATGGTGCCGACCCGTACGCCGGGGGAGGGCGGGTCGCCGAGCACGTGGGCCGGGATCCCGGCCTGTCCCAGGGCATGGGCGACCTCGCGGCCGAGTCGTCCGGTCCGCACGGCGACGCCGATGTCCTCCGGGCTCACGCCCGAGGCGGTCCACTCCTCGACGCGGGCGACGAGGGCCCGGAACTCCTCGGCCTTGTCGGGATGGCCGAACACGTCGGGGTGGGCGCCGTGCAGGGTCGAGTGGTAGCCCGCCAGCGAGTCCTCCCCGCCGTCCATGTCGTCCGGGCGTTCGCCGGTGAGCAGGGACGCGGACCAGCTGAGGATCTCCTGCGTCGTCCGGTAGTTGATCCGGAGCCGGAAGGAACGGCCGACCACCTGGATGCCGAGCGAGCGCAGCGAGACCTTGTTCCCGTAGATCCGCTGGTGCGGATCGCCGGAGAGGAACAGGTCGTCCGGACCGGCGGCCACGAGCGCGCGCAGGAAACGCCATTGGACGGGGTGCAGGTCCTGCGCCTCGTCGATCACCACGTGCCGGAACGGGCGGTCGCCCTGCTCGTCGAGCATCCGCGCGGCCCGCGCGCAGACCTGGAGGTACGTCAACTCCCCGGCCCGGCGCAGCTCCTCCTCGAACGCGGCCACCACGCGCCACAGTTCGGTCCGCTCCGGCGTCCCGAGGGCCTTGCCCCGGCCGGACCGCGGTGCCTTCAGGTACTGCTCCCGGCTCCCGACCGACTGGGCCAGCACGACCTGCCGCCACTCCTGGTCGAGGAATAGGTCGGTGAACCCGACGCCGAGCCGGCGGGCGACCCGTCCCCAGCGGGCCAGGATCGGGTGCTGCTGGAAGAGGACCTTCGACGGGGCGCCGCCGGGGGAGTGCCGCAGGACCTCGGCGGCCAGCGCGTCGACGGTGACCACCCGGACCTTCGCCCGGATCCGTCCGTCCGTCACGAGCAGTGCGAGGCAGCGCTCCAGCTCCGCGGCGAGGTCCTCGGAGGAGGTGGTCAGCAGAATCGATCCGTCAGGCGCGTCCGCCGGCAACCGCCGGGCCAGGTGGTAGGCCCGGTGCAGGGCCACCACCGTCTTCCCGGTCCCGGGGCCGCCGGTCACCCGGGCCGGCCCGCTGTACGACTCCCGGTAGGCGACCCGGTACTGGGCCGGGTGCAGGAAGATCCGCCAGGCGTCGAAGGGGCGTTCCAGGATCTCCAGCAGTTCGTCGGGCCCGGACACCAGGGCGACCCGGCCGCGCGCGCGGGCCATCGCCGAGACCAGCCCGCCGGCGGGCTGGTCGGCGCTCGTGGGGGCGGCCGCCCGGGCGTACGCCCGGACGATCTCACGATCGATCTCGGCCGGCTCCATCCCGCTCGCGAGGCCGACCAGGACGTCGAACTGCTGCTCCGGCAGCACGCGGTGGAGCGCCTCCAGGTGGGCCTCGTCGGGCAGCAGCCGGATGATCGGCAGGATCTCCTCGTCGACGCCCAGGCTGCGCAGGACCTTGTCGGAGCGGTCGGCGAAGAGCCTGCGGGGTTCGTCGGCGGCCAGCGCCTTCAGCGACCGGGAGGCCCGTTCCAGCGCGACGTCGTTGCGGATCTCGACGCCCTGGGTGGCGGCGTTCACCGAGGCCCGGTGCTTGACCGCCCAGTCGTTGGCCTTGTCGTGCGGAAGGACCTTCAGCAGGAGGTAGCCGTCGCCGTGGTCGGCCTTGAGGACGACCCCGCGCCAGAAGTCGGTGATCCGGATGGTCCGGATCCGGGGGTCCCGCTGGTTGGTGAGCTTCTCCAGGTGCACGCCGGTGTGGGTGGCCTCGGTGAACTTCTCGAAGGTCTCGAAGACCCGCCGCTGCACCGGCTTCTCCAGCGCCGCGAACTCCATCAGGAAGTCCCGGTGCATGCCCAGCGTCGCCACCCCGGCCCCCTCGTGCCCGTGCCCGTCCGCCCGGGCCGTGCGTTTCACTGTACTGGCCCGGATGATCACTCACGCCGGGCCGCCCGACGGGTGGTCGGATCGGGGGTGGCGGTGATCACCTTCGGGGGTGGGGGTGGGGGGAAAGCGCAGGTCGGGGGCTCGGGCGGGGAGGGTGGGGGAGGGACCGGCGGTCGGGGCGCGGGCGGGCGAAGCTACCATGTGGGCAACACCCTCAGCTCGAAAGATGGACTTGTGACTGTCAACGACGACGTGTTCACGGACTGGAAGAACCGCGAGGAGATCGCGGAGTCGATGATCCCGATCATCGGGCGGCTGCACCGGGAGCGGGACGTCACCGTTCTGCTCCACAGCCGGTCCCTGGTGAACAAGTCGGTGGTCAGCATCCTCAAGACGCACCGCTTCGCCCGGCAGATAGCCGGCGAGGAGCTCTCGGTCACCGAGACGATGCCGTTCCTTGAGGCCCTGACCGCCCTGGACCTCGGCCCCTCGCAGATCGACCTCGGCATGCTCGCCGCGACGTACAAGGCGGACGACCGCGGCCTGTCGGTGGCGGAGTTCACCGCCCAGGCCGTCGTCGGCGCCACCGGTGAGAACAAGCTGGAGCGCCGGTCCGGGCAGGACGTCGTGCTGTACGGGTTCGGCCGCATCGGCCGGCTGGTCGCCCGGCTGCTGGTCGAGAAGGCCTCGGGCAACGGCCTGCGGCTGAAGGCGATCGTCGTGCGCAACAGCGGCGGCGACGACCTGGTCAAGCGCGCCTCGCTGCTGCGCCGTGACTCCATCCACGGCCAGTTCCAGGGCACGATCACCGTCGACGAGGCGAACAACAAGATCATCGCCAACGGCAACGAGATCACGGTGATCTACTCCGACGACCCGACCACGGTCGACTACACGGAGTACGGGGTCAAGGACGCGATCCTGATCGACAACACCGGCCGCTGGCGCGACCGCGAGGGCCTGTCGAAGCACCTGCGCCCCGGTATCGCCAAGGTCGTGCTGACCGCGCCGGGCAAGGGCGACGTCCCGAACATCGTGCACGGCGTGAACCACGACACGATCAAGCCGGACGAGCAGATCCTGTCCTGCGCCTCCTGCACCACCAACGCCATCGTCCCGCCGCTGAAGGCGATGGAGGACGAGTACGGCGTGGTCCGCGGGCACGTGGAGACCGTCCACTCGTTCACCAACGACCAGAACCTGCTGGACAACTACCACAAGGCCGACCGCCGCGGCCGCTCGGCGCCGCTGAACATGGTGATCACCGAGACCGGTGCCGCCTCGGCCGTCGCCAAGGCCCTGCCGGACCTCCAGGCGAAGATCACCGGCAGCTCGATCCGTGTCCCGGTGCCGGACGTCTCCATCGCGATCCTCAACCTCCAGCTGAAGCGGGAGACCAACCGCGAGGACGTCCTGGAGTACCTGCGGAACGTCTCGCTGACCTCGCCGCTGAAGCGCCAGATCGACTTCACCGACTCGCCCGACGCCGTCTCCAGCGACTTCATCGGCTCGCGCCACGCCTCGATCGTGGACGCCGGCGCGACCAAGGTCGAGGGCGACAACGCGATCCTCTACCTGTGGTACGACAACGAGTTCGGCTACTCGTGCCAGGTGATCCGGGTCGTCCAGTACATCTCGGGCGTCGAGTACCCGACCTACCCGGTTCCGGCGGTCTGATCCACCGGTAGGGCAGGACGACGGAGCAGGACGGCGGGGCGGTGACCGACGGGTCGCCGCCCCGTCGGCGTTCGCGGGCGGGGCGGTCGCTATCTTGAGGGGTCACTGACAGGACTGGGGAGGGTGATCGGGATGGGTGGTCGGCGGGTGCTCGCCGCGGTGGCGGCGGCCGGGGTGCTGACGGGTGTGCTGACGGGGTGCTCCTCCGAGGGGTCGTCGAAGAGCGCGGGCGGGGCGGCGGCCGCGGGCTCGTCCGCGGCTTCGTCGGCGGTTTCTTAGGTGTCGGGTCCGGCCGCGCGGGTTTAGTGTGTTT
>NZ_JBHVET010000125.1:0-15052 GCF_042802135.1 Kitasatospora sp. NPDC057512 | reverse complement strand
CAGGATCCAACTTTTTCGCGTCCCGCCTGACAGGCGCGGGCTGCCCGGCGCACCCCGCCCGCCGGCGCACCCCGCCCGCCGGCGCACCCCGCCCGCCGGCGGACCCCGGCAAGCCGGTGTACCTGCGGCCCACCATCGTCGGTCTGCTCGTCCCGGTGGTCCTGGTCCCGCCGATCGTCCTCATGGCCAGGCGCGACCCCGAGTTCGCCGAGGCCGGCGACCGCAGCCACACCAACAACCCGATCGCCGCCGCCCTGCCCGGCGTCGTCGACGGCAACCCGGACATCGACGTGGTCCCCTGCTCCGACCCGAACGCCGAGGCCCGCGTCGTCGGCCGCGAGGACGACACCACCGACGGCGAGAACGCCTGCCGCACGTACCCCGCCGCCGACGGCTGCTTCACCTCCAAGCACGGCAGCGACAGGTACACCCTCTGCCGGCAGGGCCTGGAGACCCCGGCTTCAGCCGGGGGCGCCCGGGCGGTGGACGCTGAGGTCGCCGTAGGAGCGCAGGGCGCCGGCCGGGTCGCCGGAGCCGTTCCGCAGGACGGCGTCCAGGAAGGCGAGGGTGGCCGCGGCGACGGTGCGCGGGCCCCCGGTGCGGCCCAGGGAGCCGACGAGCGAGGGCACGGGCGGCAGGTACAGGGGGCCGTCCATGAAGGTGAGGTGGGCGGCGCCGGGGATGGTGAGCCGGTAGCCCGGCGCGGTGCCGGCGTCGAGCGCCTCGGTGAGGCGGGGCAGGTAGCGCGGGTCGCTGTCCGGGGTGACGGCCTGGGTGAGGGCGAGCGTCGGCCGGCCGAGGGCGGGCGTGGTGGGGCCGTGGGGGTAGCCGTCCAGGTCGACGACGGCGGCGAAGCGGCGGTCCTGCCGGGCCGCTTGGAGGGCGGCGGCGCCGCCCATGGAGTGGCCGGTCACCGCGGCCCGGCCGGTGTCCAGGCGTCCGGTCAGCGGGTCGGCGCTCCCGCCGCGGTCCAGGGTCTCCAGCCGGGTGAGGACGAAGCCGAGGTCGGCGGCCCGGACCGCCGTCCAGCCGGCCGCCAGCTCGTCGTCCTTGTCCCGGTCGCCGCTGGAGGAGGTCTCGGAGCGGATCGTCCGGCCGTCGGCGAGGACGACGGCGGCGGAGTCGTACGGGTGGTCGAGCGCGGCGACCACGTAGCCGTGGCTGGCCAGTTCCTCCGCCCAGGCGGTGTTCTGGGTGCGCACCCCGCCCGACCCGGGGGAGAACAGCACGACCGGGAACCGTTCGCCGCCACCGGCCACCGGGGCGTCGAAGACCGAACGGCTGCGGGCGCGCGGGACGCCGTCGACCAGGAAGCCCGGCAGGCCGACGCCGCGGGCGAGGGCCTCGGAGACGGTGCGCGCCTCGCGTTCGGTGCGTCCGAGGTACTGGGCCCGCCGCGCGCCCGCGGGGATCTTCCCCGCGGGGTACCAGAGTTGGACCACGACGGTGCGCAGGTCGTCCGGGTCGGCGGTGAAGGTCTCGGGGCGGTGCGGGTCGGTCCACTGCACCACGCGGGTGCCGACCGCGAAGCCGCCCGACGGCTCGGGGAACACCGGTACGGGAAAGGCCCAGGCGGCCACCGGGCCCGTGGCGATCAGGCCGACGCAGGCCGCCGATCCCGGCAGCGCCAGCCACCAGCGGGCCCGCCATGCCGGCCGGCCGCTGCGGCGCAGCGGTCGCAGCAGGGGTCGCAGCAGGAGAGCGAGGGCGAACGGCGCGGCGAGGGCGGCGCCCGCCAGGACCGGCAGCAGCTGCCAGCGGATACCCACCACACCGAGCGCGATCGCGCACGGCACCAGGACCGCCACCGCCGCGACCGTGGCGCGCGGGCGGGCGGCGGGCGGAAGCCAGCGTGCCACCACCAGCGCGACGGCGGCCGGCAGGGCGAGGATTTCCAGGGGGGACATGGGCAGTCCCGGGATGATCTCGGTCACCGGGCCATGCTCGGCGCCGGGCGCGCGCCGCCGCATCGGCCACCGGTCGCCGCCGCGTGCCACCGGGGGAGCGGTCCGGGGCGGTCCGCGTGCGACCGCGGTGGCAAGCGGGCTGGCCTGCGCGGCGTCCGTGCTGCGACCACGGGAGGTGGCGGGACTCCTCCTGCGGTCGTATGCCGGTGCGGGGCGGTCAGACGGTGGGATCATGCGCCGCGCGGGGCCGGCGCCCTACCGTGACAGGGCCGCGGTACGTGCCGGGGCGGCGCGAGGCGTACGGTCCCCGTGCCCTACGCGCCGGACGTGCCCGACCCGGGGCCACCATGACGCCGAATCGACAGGGACGTGCGATGACCGAGGCGGCCGCCGAACCCGGCCACGCCCACCAGAACCACGTCCGCGTACGGGCGCGGGCCCGGTGGGCGAGGACGGCCGCACGGCTGACCGGCCACGCCGACCTCGCCCGCACCCGCGCCCGGGCCGCACGACCGCTGAAAGCCGCCGCGCGCCGGGCCTCCCGACTGCCGCCCACGGCGTGGGACGCGCTGCCGGCGACGCTCCTGCTCCTCAACGTCGCGACCACCCGCGCGCCGCACGAGCTGCCGGTGGCCGTGGCCATCACCGCCGCCCTCACCCTGCCCCTGCTGTGGCGGCGCCGGGCCCCGCGCACGGTGTTCGCCGCCGTGGCGACCGCGGCCCTCGTCCAGTGGCTGGTGGACGTCCAACTACCCGCCGACGTCGCCCTGTTGGTGGCCCTCTACACGGTGGCCGCGACCTCGGGCCGGCGCGGCACGCTCGTCGCCGGCGCCGTCGTGGAGGCCGGGGCCCTGCTGGCCTGCCTGCGCTGGGCGACGGGCGGCGCGTTCCTGACCCCCTTCGTCGCGGTCACCGCGCTGGCCGTGGCCGCCGCCGTCCTCGGCGTGAACGTGCGCACCACGCGCGCCTACCTCGCCGCCCTGGAGGAACGGGCCGCACGCCTGGAACACGAGCAGGAACAGCAGGCGCGCCTGGCCGTCGCCGAGGAACGGACCCGCATCACCCGCGAGATGCACGACATCGTCACCCACAACCTGTCCGTCATGGTCGCGCTCACCGACGCCGCCGTCTACGCCCAGCACCGCTCGCCCGACAGGGCCACCACCGCGATGCTCCAGATCTCCGAGACCGGTCGCCAGGCCCTGACCGACATGCGGCGCTCCCTGGGCATCCTGCGCACGGACGAACCGGACGCGCAGCGCCACCCGCCGCCCGGCATCGCCCAACTCGCCTCCCTCGCCGACCAGATGGGCGCCGCCGGGCTGCCCACCCGCCTCGATGTCCACGGCGGCCACGCCCACATCCCCGCCACCGCCCAACTCACCGTCTACCGACTGGTCCAGGAAGCCTTGACCAACACCCTCAAGCACACACCCGCCGGCACCCGCGCGACGGTCCGGATCCACTGCGCGGCCGCGACCGTCACCGTGGACGTCACCGACACCGGCCCCCGCCCGCCCCAGCCCGCCCCCACCACTGCCGCCGTCGTCGTACCGTCCGGCCACGGCATCCCCGGCATGCGCGAGCGCTCGGCCGCCTACGGGGGCACGCTGCACGCCGGACCGCTCCCGGACGGCGGCTGGCGGGTCCACACCCGCCTCCACCTCGACAGCGCCGGAGCGCCGCCCGCATGACGATCCGCATCCTGATCGCCGACGACGAAGCACTCCTCCGGATGGCCTTCAGCACCGTCCTGGAAGCCCAGCCCGACATGGCACCGGTCGGCGAAGCCGCCGACGGCGCCCAGGCCGTACGCCTCGCCCGCGAACTGCGCCCCGACGTCGTCCTCATGGACGTCCGGATGCCCGGCACCGACGGCATCGAGGCGACCGAGCAGCTCATCACGGCCTCCCCGCAGAGCAGGGTGCTCATCCTCACCACCTTCGACCTGGACGAGTACGCCTTCGCCGGACTCAACGCCGGCGCCTCCGGCTTCCTGCTGAAGAACGCCAGGCCCGAGGAACTGCTCACCGCGATCCGCAACATCGCCGCGGGCGACGCCGTACTCTCCCCACGGATCACCCGCCGCCTCCTGGAGAACCTCCGCCCGCACATCCCCGACGGCCGCGACCCCGAGCACGACGAGCGGCTGAGCCGGCTCAGCACCCGCGAACGCGAGGTGCTCGTCCAGGTGGGCCGCGGCCTGTCCAACACCGAGATCGCCGCCACCCTGTACCTCGCGGAGGCGACCGTGAAGTCCCACCTGGGCCGCATCTTCCACAAGCTCGAACTCCGCGACCGCATCCAGGCCGTGGTCCTCGCCTACGAAACCCGCCTCATCCACCCGACCTGACCCGCCCGCCCCGCTTGCCGGGCCGCCCAACCCGCCCGCCGCGCACGGAAAGTCGGCCTGGCCGAGGCGCCCGCGAGCCCGCGATACGGCGTCTGCCTGGTCGGAGTGGGCCGGGGCCTCTCATGCGTTCCGGGTTACTCCATCATGATCTTTAGTCCGACACGGGAATATTTCTGTCCTGTCATAGACATGTGCTGGAGGGCTCTCTAGCGTCGTCGGGCGGCGGTCCGAGGGGGCCGCGGTTCCAGGGGGTTGAGATGGACGACAGGTCGGGTCTCACGCGGCTGACCAACACGGGCAACGGCAGCGGCTCGGGGGAGTGCAACCAGAACGACTGCCCCAACGTGTACCGCACCGAGTGGGGGGCCTTCGTGTTTCAGGGGAACGTGTCCGACGCCTTCACGCCGCCCGACGGCGAAGGGCTCGTGGAGATCCCCGAGAGCGTGCTCCGGGAGGCCGTCCGTGCGCTTGGATGGTGATGCTTGGCAGGCCAGGTTCCGGGAGTTCAAGACGGAGGCATGGCGCCTGGAAACCCTCCCGGCCTATAACGTGCCGCAGGAGGTCGAGGAACTGCGGGCCTTCCGGGCGGGTGAGCGGATCGACCCGCATGCGCACTCCAACGATTACACGGACGACCTCAAGCGGGTGCGCCGGGAGAGGAAGTCCAAGGGGCGTGTCCACATTGTCACGCGACCGCTCTCCGAGTACTTGCGCTACGAGTTCATGTACTACCTGCCGCACGCCTGGGCGGGGGAGGACATCCGGATCATGGACGTCACGGATCGCCCCAACCCGCTCGCCGGCGTCTCGGACTATTGGATGTTCGACAAAAGGGAGGTGGTGCTCATGAACTACCTGCCCGACGGAACGCAGATCGACCGCACCGTGTTCGAGGGCGACGTGAGCCCGTTCATCGAGTTCCAGCGGATCGCAATCGCTGAATCGGTGCCTTTCGAGGAGTACGTGAAGGGCATTGACGCTTGATCCACGGGAGCTAGGTCAATCGAACTCCGACCTGGCGGCAATCCTTCAAGAGCTTCGCAGGCGAGCTGGACTCTCCGGGGTCCAGCTCGCTCGGCGTGTCAACATGTCGCAGTCCAAAATTTCCAAGATCGAGACCGGCAGGGTCACGCCGTCGCTGGTTGACGTCGAACTGATCCTGCGGGCGCTGGACGCCCCGCCTGACCTCATCGCCCACGTCACGGCGCTTGCCCGCATCGCCAACACGGAGTGGCAGGATGCGAGGGCCCTGCGCAGGAAAGGGCTCGAAAAGAAGCAAGTGGAGCTCGCGGCGCTCGAGCGCACCACCAGCGAGTTCCGATTCTTTTTGCCAACCATGATCACTGCACTTCTTGCTACGCCCGAGTACATCCGGGCCAGTCTGGCTCCTTTTCCCGGCGATCACTCGAAGGCCATTGCCAAGAAGCTTGAACGGCAGGCCGTCCTCTATGAGCCGGGCAAGCGCTTCAACTTCATTCTGACCGAGCAGGCTTGCCGCTGGCCTCTCGTTCCCGCGCAGGCCATGGCCATGCAGATCGACCGGCTGGCTTCCGTGTCCCGGTTGCCGAACGTGCGGCTCGGGATCATTCCGTTGGCTGGGCACAAGCCCTGGGCGCCGTTGAATGTTTTCACCGTCTACGACGAGGCCCTGGCGACTGTCGAGGTTTCCACGGGCGCGCTTGTGTTCCGCGACCTCCGAGACATTCGGGAATACCTGGATGAGTTCCGTACGTGTGAGGGATATTCGCTCTGGGGTGAGGATGCCCGGGTCAAGCTGGCGGAGTGGGCCGACCACTATCGGGGGACACCGCAAGATCTTTAGTCGATAGCGGGAATATTGTTGAGCCCGTATCTGGAATTCCCCTAGCCTGGCATCTCATTCCACGAAGCCGAGCGAAGGGGAGTCAGGTGTGCCCGTTGCCGTGAAGTCCACCGGTCCGCACCGGAGCAGGGAGGCGGCCGGCGGCCCCGAGAAGCCCGATCGGGCGGCCGTCGAGGTGGCCCGGCAGGCAGTCCTGCGCCTGGAACGTCCGCGGCACCGAAACCGGCACTGATGCCATCCCAACTGGTGTGATGATCACGGGATTTGGTGTGGATGGGGTGGGTTGCGGGATCGTGGGCCGACCGCGCGAGCGGCGCGCGGGAGCGGCCGCCGATGAAGGGGCGAGACCCATGAAGAAGATCGCTGCGAAGCTCTGGCGGACCATCCGGGGCCCGATGCAGTGGCGCGTTCTGTGGCTGTGGCACTCGAAGTTCATGGTCGGGGTCACGGGCATCGTCCGAGACGACGAAGGCCGGGTGCTGCTCCTCAAGCACCGGATGTGGCCGGAGGGCCGGCAGTGGGGCCTGCCGACCGGCTACGCCGACAAGGGCGAGAGCTTCGAGGAGACGATCATCCGTGAGGTCGAGGAGGAGACCGGACTCACGGTGAAGGTGTGCGAGCTGGCGTACCTGAAGAGCGGATACAAGCTGCGCGTCGAAGTCGCCTACGAGGCGCTGTACGTCAGTGGACGGATCAAGGCCGCTTCGTTCGAGATCCTGGAGGCTCGATGGTTCTCACCGGACGATCTCCCCGAGGGAGTACAGGAGTCGCACCGGCAGCTGATCGGCCGTCAGCGGTTCTGACCCTCGGCCGCTCGCTCGCCCCTTCCTGCCTGGGGCCGAACGAGCACCTGGCCGGAGACCCGGCCGAGCGCGCGGAACTGGCGCACCTGCTCGCCGCGCGAAGGGCGACAGCGGCGCTGGACCAGGCACACCCGCACGTGACGTTCTCGCTGCTGCACTGGGTGCTGGACACCTGGGCGGACGAGTCGGCGCGGGAGGTGTTCCGGCAGGGGGCGGCCCTCCTGGCCGACCGCTACCGGGAGCTGGGGCTGAACCAGCTGCTGCCGATCGATCGGGTGTGGGTCGGAGTGCGCTCGACCCAGCCCGATGCGTTCGGCGGGTTCCACCACCCGGACCAGGGCTACCGGCACGAGCAGATGGCTTCCGTGATCACGCGGTACGGGCGGCTGAGTGACCCCCGGCTGACCTCGCCCGAACTGGTGGCTCTGGACCTGCTGAGGTCCTACGCGCACGACTGCCTGCACTGGGGGTCGTTCCGGGAGTACCGGTTCCAGGACGGGCACGTGGGCCGAAGCCGGTACGGGATCAACCGGCGTGACCGGCAGGGGCGCACCTACTCGGCGCGGGACAGGGACGACGCTGTCTCGACCCGGAACCTCGGGATCGTGATGGAGGGGACGACCGACCGGGAGGCCCGGACGATCGCGGCCACGGTGGCCGACCGGCTCGACCTGGCCGAGCGGATCGCGCTCCCCGATCGGTTGGCCTTCCGCGACACCACGGGCCGCCTGGAACCGTCCGACTTCGACCACGCGGAGCCCGGCATCGCGACCCGCTTCCACCTGGCGATGGCCGGATACGAACACGGTGTCGGGGCGCGGTATCAACGCTTCCTGACCGACACGGGCGGGGCCGACTCGGACGCGCTGCACGGCCTGATAGTCGCCGCGATGATCAGCGGAAACCTGTCCGGCCTGACCGGCTGGCTCGACCAGCGGCACGGTTCCCGGGCGTTCCCGCGCATCTTCCGCTCATCGGCCTACACCGGGCCGGACCCCGGCCGGTAGCCGCCCCCTGGCCGACCGTCCGTGCGCCGTCGCCCCGTGGCGCACGGGAGTGTTTGTCCCGGACGGCCTGCCGCCCACCGCGCGGCGCCGGCGCGTCAAGGCCCGCAGCCGCAGGAGCCCGACGAGCACGTACGGGCCGAACGCGGGAGAACGCCCGCGAACCACCCGGGCCTACGCCCTTTCCGTCGGGATCCACGCCGTGGACGACGGGCGTGCATCACGCCGCCGCCGGTAGACGCGGCGGCGTTGAAATCCTAGTTGTATTCGAACCAGGTCAGGATGGCCTTCACCCGGCGGTTGTCCTCGCCGGAGGGCATGCCGAGTTTCAGGAAGACGTTCCCCACGTGTTTGGCCACGGCGGCGCCCGAGAGGAACAGCTCCGCCTCGATCTCCGCGTTGGAGCGGCCTTCGGCCATGAGGGCGAGCACCTCCTGTTCGCGGGCCGTGAGCCGGGCGAGCGGGCCCCGCGGCGGGTCGGCGCGGGTGACGTGGCGAACCACCTCGGGGTCGATCACCACGCCGCCGCCGGAGACCGTCTCGACGGCCCGCAGGAAGTCCGCCACTCTGCCCACCTTCTCCTTGAGCAGGTAGCCGACCGCCCCGTCGGCGCCCGGGCCGTTCAGGAGTTCGCGCACGTACGGGCCCGTGACGTAGGCGGAGAGGACCAGTACCGGCAGGCCCTGGTGCCGCGACCGAATGTCGATCGCGGCCCGGAGTCCGTCGTCGGTGTTCCCGGGCGGCATGCGGACATCCGTGATCACCAGGTCGGGGGCGGCTCCGGCGGCGGCGAGGTCGTCGACAGCGGCGACCAGTTCGTCGGCGTCCTCGCATTCGCGGACCACGTCGTGGGCACTGGAAACCAGGATCTCCCGGATTCCGGCGCGTATCAGCAGACTGTCGTCCGCCAGGATGATTCTCACAATCGATTTCCCATCGCTTTTCCCTGTCGAATTCCGTCACCACGGGGGTTGGGCCGGGGCGGATGCCACGACCTCCGTTCCGCCGCCCGGCGGGCTGGTGATTTCGAGGTTCCCGCCGACGCTTCGCATCCGCTCACGCAGTCCGGAGAGCCCGGATCCGGTGCTGATCCGCGCGCCGCCGGCGCCGTCGTCGCCCACCCGGACGCGGACGCCGCTCTCGGTGCACCGCATATCGATCCGGGCGCTCCCGACGCCCGCGTGCTTGGCGATGTTCGTCAGGGCCTCGGAGACCGTGAAGTACACGGCCGTGGCGATCGGCGAGGAGAGCCGGGCGTCCGTGCCGGTGCTGGTCAGTTCGACCCGCAACGGTGATCTGGCCACCAGTTCCCGGACGGCGGCGATGAGACCGAGGTCGCTCAGTTCGCCGGGGTGGATGCCGCGCACCGTCTCCCTCAGCCGTTCGAGCGCGTGCTCCGCCTGGGCCTGGGCCTGGCGGGCCAGCCGGACGATCCGTTCCTGGTCGGTGGCCGTCGCCGCGGCTTCCAGGATTCCCAGGCGCATGACGAGGGCGACGAGTTCCTGCTGGGCGCCGTCGTGCAGGTCACGCTCGATGCGCCGGCGCTCGTTCTCGAAGGCCGCCGTCAGCGAGGCCCGGCTGGCGCGGAGTTCCTCCAGTTTCACGAGCAGGTCGGGGTTCCGGCTCCCCGAGAAGGCCCGCAGGAGCAGGTCGCGGAGCAGGGAGACGCCGGCCAGCGCGCCCACGGTGACCGCACCGAGGGCGATTCCCGCGGGCACCGCCACGAGGGTTTCCCACAGGGCGGCCGGGGTGAAGGGGCCGACTTCCGCGGCGATGCCGAAACCCCACAGGACGGGGGAGAAGACCAGTGCCAGAGCGCCGATGAATCCGAAGAAGCCCACCAGCAGCGAGAGCGCGGACAGGAGCGCGGCGGTGACGAACACGGGCAGGTCGGTCCTCCACACCGACCGTGTCCGAAGCCGACCGGCCACCCACTGCGGCCGGCTGCGGTCGGCGGGCCGCAGCGGCATCGTCCGGACTCCGCACCACTGCGCCCTGGAGCGGTCCAGTTCGGCCACCACCGGAACCGAGACCGGCGCGGCGAGAACGGAAATCAGGAGAATCGGAAAGGCGGCCGCGGCGACGAATTCGGTCAGCAGCCTCCGGGCAACACGAATCTGCGCCATGATCAATATTTTCGCACAGTTCGGATCGGTCGGGCGGTAGAGCCAAGTCTACCTCCGATAGCAGTGCAGGCTCCCGTGCACTCCACTGCCCGGCCCTGTTTTCCTTGATTCATGCCATTTTCCACCACCGCTCCCGTGCCGTGCATTCGTTTGCGCGGCCTTCGGACGGAATTCCCCATTCCCGGCCGCCGGGGCGAGACGACGCGCGTCCTGCACGACATCGACCTGGATATCCCCGAAGGCCGGCTGACCGCCGTCGTCGGCCCCTCCGGTTCGGGCAAGTCGACGCTCCTGCTCTGCACGGCCGGGCTGGAGCGGGCGACCGCGGGGTCCGTCGAGATCCTCGGGACGGACGTCCGCTCACTCGGCGCCCGCAAGCAGGCCGCGTTCCGCAGCGAGAACATCGGCTTCGTCTTCCAGGAGTACAACCTCGTCAGCTCGCTGACGGTCGAGGACAACATCGCCCTGCCGGCGCGGCTCGCCGGCCGCCGGGTGCCCAGGGCGCGGGTCGAGGACGCCATGGCGCGGCTCGGCATCGCCAAGCACGCGCGGCGACGCCCCGACCGCCTCTCCGGTGGCGAGCGCCAGCGCGTCGCGGTGGCCCGGGTGGTGGCGAACCAGCCGCGGATCGTCTTCGCCGACGAGCCGACGGGTGCGCTCGACCTCAGGGCGGGCCATGTGGTGCTCGACTGGCTGCAGGCGCTTCCCGCGCAGGGGAGCACGGTGCTCATGGTCACCCACGACCCCCATGCGGCCGCGCGGGCCGACCAGGTCGTGGTGATGGGGTCCGGGCGGGTGCACGCCGTCATCCCCGGTGGCGACTCCCGCGCGGTGGGCGACGCCGTCCTCGCGGCGCAGTCGGCGGACGAAGCGGGCGGGCAGGAGTCGTGATCCGGCTCGTGCTGTCGGACATCCGCCTGCAGGCGTCGATGTGGTGGTGGACGCTCCTGTGCGCCACGGTCGGCGCGGCGTGCTCGGCGGGCTCGGCCATCGCGATGTTCACCGCCGTCTCGGCGGCGCGGGCGGCGGGTGACGCACGGATGGTCTCCGCGTCGATCGCCCTCGGCGGCAACATCGTCTTCTTCACCGTGCTCGCCGCCGTGGGCGTCGTCGCCTCCGCGGTCGGTCTGACGCTGACGGCCCAGCGGCGCGAGCACGCCCTGTGGGTGATCCTCGGGATTCCGCGCCACCGGGTCAGGTCCATCCTGCGGACGGAGATGGTGGTGCTGGGCGCGGTGGCCGGCGCGCTGGCCGCACCGCTCGCCCTGCTGGTCGCGGGTGTCGCCCTCGCGCAGTGGAAGGGGACGGGTCTCGAACTGCACGGGGCCTCGGTCGGGTTCCGGTTCTGGTACGTCGGCGTGAGCGTGCTGTCCGGACTGGTTCCGTGCCTGCTCGGGGGCTGGGGCGTCACCCGGCGGGCCGCCAGGACGCCGGAGATGCGCGCCTTCCGGGACTTCGCCGATCCCCCGGCGCGCCCGGGCGTGGCCCGCGGTGGCCTCGCCCTGTGCCTGCTCGCCGGTGTGGTCGGGATGTGGGTCCCCGGCCTGGGCCTCGAACTCCAGGGCGGGCTCGCCCAGCGGACGGCCTTCGCGTTCGCCGGGAACCTCTTCCTCGTCTGCCTGCTGCTGCTGATGGGGCCGTGGGTGCTCACCCCGCTGATGAGGCTCTGGACGGCGCTGGTGCCCTCGCGCGGCGTCGCCTGGCACCTTGCCGTGCAGTCGTGCCGGGCCCGCGCGACGAGGAGCGTCACCACGGTGCTGCCCTTCGCGCTCTCCCTGTCGTTCGTCGGCCTCTTCATGGTGATGGGGAAGGTCATGCCCGCAGGCAGCGCCGGGCTGGACGACATCCTGGTCGTGCTGGGCTGGGTCTTCGCCGTGTCCTGGGTCGGGGGCCTCGCCGTGATCGCCCTCGTCGGGCGGGAGCGCGCCCGTGACTGCGCCGTCGTGACGGTGGCCGGCGCGCGGCCGGGCGTGGTCACCCGGTCGATGGTCTACGAGGGGGCGATCTACGCGGGGACGGCGATCGTCTTCGGCGCGCTGTTCGTCGCCGTGTCGGGTCTCACCATCGCCCTGGGAGCCCGGACCGACGTCGTCCGGGTCCTGGCGGGCCTCCCCTGGGCCACGCTCGGGGCGCTCGCCGCCGGGACGCTGGCCACCACCTGCCTCGCACTGGTCCTGCAGGCGGCCCGGGTGTCGCGCACGGTCGCGGTCCGGGCGCTGCGCTCGTGAACCGGGGCGCGGGAACCCGCACCACCATGCTCGTCGACGAAGGAAGAACCCGATGGAACCGACCACCCGCACGCTTCTCGCCTTCGGCTCAGCCGCGCTCCTCGGCCTCGCCGCCACGGCCTGCACCACGGACGGCGCCACGGACGGCGCATCGGCCGACGCGACCGTGGAATCGAAGTCCTTCGACTTCGCCGGCGGCAGCCTGACCGTCGACTCCGGCTCCGCCGACCTCGCGCTGGTGGCCGCCGACGTCGAGGGCGTCCAGGTGGAACGACGGGTCAGCGGCAGGAAGGTCGGCGGGGAGGTGGGGTCCGGCTGGCAGCTCGAAGGGGGCACGCTCACGCTCTCGCTGGACTGCACGGGGATCTCGGTGAACTGCGGCGCGAAGTACACCGTGAAGGTGCCGCGCGCCGTCGCCGTCACCGCCCGGAGCGGCAAGGGACGCATCGAGGCCACCGGCCTCACCGCGGACTTCTCGGCCAGGACCGCCGGCGGCGACGTCCGGCTGTCGGACCTCCACGGAGCCAGGCTGACCCTGGAAGGCGGCGACGGAAGCATCAAGGGCGACGGGATCTCCGCCCGGTCCGTCAGCGTCACGTCGCGCAACGGCGACGTCGACCTGGGCCTGGCCGCCGTGCCCGACCTGGTCGACGTGCAGAGCAGGGACGGCAACGTCGAACTGGGCCTGCCGGAATCGACGTACGCCGTCCGCACGGCCGCGAAGAAGGGCGACGTCACCGTGAACGTCGCGAAGGACGACGCGAGCGGCCATTCCGTGGCCGTCCGGACCCGCAACGGCAGCATCGCCATCGGCAAGGGCGGGAAGTCCTAGCCGCCGCGCGGCAGCCTACGCCGCGCGGCAACCAGGCCGGAAGCGTTCGATCGAGCGCGAAAGCCGAACAGGAAAGCCGAACAGGAAAGTCGACCAGGAAAGAACGAATGTCCAGCAACCCCCTCTCCGGAACCAAGGCACCTCGGGTACGGCGGCGTACAGCCCTGGCGCTCGCCGCGTCGATGACGGCCGCTGTGGCGATGACGGCGTGCTCCCACAACTCCACGGACGACTCGGCCTCTCCGGCACCGGGCGCTACCCGGGTAAGCGCCGACCTGCAGAAGCTCATGAGCACCGCGCCGTGGTCGTCGGGCCAGTGGGGCCTGCAGGTCGCCGATCTGCGGACGGGGAAGGTCGTCCAATCCCAGGGCGCCGATTCCCGGTTCATGACCGGTTCGACGGCCAAGACCTTCGCGGTCGGTGCCGCGCTCGATGTCCTGGGAGACGACCATCGCTTCCGTACGCCCGTGGTGCATTCGGGTACGGTCTCCGCGGACGGGCGGCTCTCCGGCGATCTCATCCTGGTCGGGAGCGGCGATCTGGCACTCGGTGGGCGGACCACCGCGTCGGGCGGACTGGACGTCACCGACTTCGACCACTACGACGCCAACGCCGTACCCGGCATGGCGACCATCACCGAAGAGGACCCGCTGGCGGGCGTCAACGAGCTGGCCCGACAGGTCGCGGCCAGCGGAGTCCGCCACGTCGACGGCGACGTGGTGATCGACAACCGACTCTGGGATCCGGTGTCGATCGGCGGGGTGCCGCTCACTCCGACCGTCGTCAACGACAACCTGATCGACGTGCTCGTCACGCCGGGCGCACCCGGCGACCCGGCCAAGGTCGACTGGCGCCCGAAGACGGCCGCCTTCGGCGTCGACGCGCAGGTGACGACCACACCCGCCGGAAGCAAGCCGACGGTGACGACCGAAAGCGCGAGCCCTGGCCATATCCGGGTCCGAGGTTCCGTGCCCGCGGACGCGAAGGCCCCCTTCGTGACGACTTACCAGGTTCCCGACCCGGCGGCGTTCGCCCGCACCGTCCTCATCGAGGCACTCGCCAGAAACGGCGTCAGCGTATCCGCCCCCTCGCTGGGAGCGAACCCCGACAGCAGGCTTCCCCCGTCGGCGGACGTGGGCTCGCTGCCCGTATCGGCGACCTACACCTCTCCGCCCTTCAAGGAGTACGCGAAGCTGATCAACAAGGTCAGCCACAACCTCGGGGCGAACCTGCTGCCGCCGCTCATGGCAGCACACAACGGGCAACGAACCTACGCGGACGGCATGAAGACCGAGAAGGAGTTCCTCGCCCACTCGGGTGTGGACCCGAACTCGGTGAGCCTCGTCGATGCCCAGGGCCTCCCCGGCGACAAGGCGACGCCGACCGCCCAGGTGGCGCTGCTGCGGCACCTGGCACGACAGGACGACTTCGACGTCTTCTACGACTCCATGCCGAGCATGGGCGTCGACGGTTCGCTCGCCGACGTCATCGAGCGCACCGACCCCGCCGCAGGACACATCCGTGCGAAGACCGGCACCCTGGTCAGTCCCTACCAGGGCAAGCTGGCTCTCGGCACCAAGGCGCTCGCAGGCTACATCGACGCGAAGGACGGCCACCGCTACGCCTTCGCGATCTACGTGAACAACATTCCGGTGCCCAGCGACTCCGTGAGCGATGCCATCGACCTCGCGCTCAAGGCCAACAAGCAACTGGGAGCGATGGCCGCCGCCATCTACAGGTCGCCCAAGGCGTGAAGGCCATCCTGACCTGGTCCGAACACGACCAGGACTTCAACGCCGTCGCGTTGACCGGCGGCGGCGTGATGCACCACCGCCGCGCACACGCTCGGCCACGAAGGCGCCGCGCAGGAAGTCGGCCCGGCGACTCTGCTGGCGAAGTCGGTTGGGTTGGGCGTGGGACAGTAAGTGTCTGTCGGTCGGGGCGGGTTGGCTGTCTGTGGGGGTGGGTCGTGTTGCG
>NZ_JBHVET010000124.1:0-15167 GCF_042802135.1 Kitasatospora sp. NPDC057512 | reverse complement strand
GGTGTCGGTGTCCCGGCCCACTCGTTTCCGCGGGTCCCGGTTTTCTGAAACCCGGTTCTACTTCACCGCGCCCGCGTCCGGAGCCAGGACGCCGCCGACGACCAGTCCGATGATCAGAACGCCGAGCAGTACCCGGTAGACGACGAACGGCAGGAAGCTGTGCGTCGAGATGTACTTCAGGAACCAGGCGATCGCCGCGTAGCCGACCACGAAGGCGATCACGGTGGCCAGGATGGTCGGCCCCCAGGCCGGGGCCGGGCCCTCACCGATCTTGAACAGCTCCAGCGCCCCGGAGGCGAGCACTGCCGGGATGGCGAGCAGGAACGAGTAGCGGGCCGCCGCCTCCCGGCTGTAGCCGAGCAGCAGACCCGCGCTGATCGTGCCACCGGAACGGGAGACGCCCGGGATCAGCGCCAGCGCCTGGGCGAAGCCGTAGACGCCCGCGTGCGGCAGCGTCAGGTCGGTGATCGGACGGGCGTGGCGGACGGCCCGGGTGCGGTCGGCGAAGGCCAGGATCAGGCCGAAGACGATCAGCGTGGTGCCGATGATCCGCAGGTCGCGCAGGTGGGTCTCGATGGTGTCCTGGAACAGCTTGCCCAGGATGCCGATCGGCAGGGTGCCGATGATCACGAACCAGCCCATCCGGGCGTCCGGGTCCGAGCGCAGCGCCGGCCGGAACAGGGACAGCGCCCAGGTCCTGACGATCGAGGCGATGTCCCGGCGGAAGTAGATCAGCACCGCCGTCTCGGTGCCGAGCTGGGTGACGGCCGTGAAGGCCGCGCCCGGGTCGTCCCAGCCGAGCAGGGCCGAGAAGACCCGCAGGTGGGCGCTGGAGGAGACCGGCAGGAACTCGGTGAGCCCCTGGATCAGGCCGAGGACGGCCCCGTGGAACCAGTCGATCACCGGGCACCCGCCGGGGGTATCCGTCGGGCGAGGGGCTGGGGCGGCATGGGCGGGTCCTTGCGGGTCGGAAGGGCGTGCGGGACCACCGTGACCCGCCCGGCCCGCGGGCCGCGCGCGAGCCCGGCGCGCGGCTGATGGTACGGGGTGAAAGTGACAGTTCTTTGTTCACCCTTTGTTCCGGCTTTGCGCACGGGGCCCCTGCCGCTCCGGCGGTGGCCGGGAGCTACAGCACCGGCCGCGCCCGGACCCAGGTGCGGTCCGCCGTCAGGTAGCGCTCGACCGCCAGGCCGGCCTCCGCGAGCGCCTGCTCGAACGCCTCGGTGCTGAGCGGTCGGGACAGGAAGGTCTGGGTCCAGGTGCCGTCCGGGAAGACGTACTCGAAGCGCACCGAGTTGACGCCGTCGCCGACCGGCGTGGCCGAGACCAGCCGGGCCCGCGCGTCCGGGCCGATCGAGCTCTCCCGGGGCACGTTCCGGTGCCAGTCCTCGCCCTCGCGCTGCACCAGCACGCAGCCGTCCTCGGCGACGTGCCGGCGGCAGGTCTCCAGCAGGCCCTGGCGGACCGTCACATCACCGGCGTGCACCAGGAAGGAGGCGAGCATGACGACGTCGAAGCGCTCGCCGAGGTCCAGTCCTTCGATCGGGCCGCGTACCGTGCGGACGTCCGGACGGACCCGGGCCAGCATGTCGGCGGACTCGTCCACGGCCGTCACGGTGAAGCCGCGGTCGGTCAGCGGGTGCGTCATCCGGCCGACGCCGCAGCCGAGTTCGAGGATGTGCGCGCCGGGCGGCACCGCCGCCTCGATCACGTCCGGGGCGTCGCCCACGGGGAGGCGGGTCCACACCTCGACGGCGCAGCCGTCCGGGGTGATCGCACCCTTGCCCGTTCCGTCGTAGCCATCGCGTCGTTCGTCTGCCATGCCGTTCATCGGAACACGGACGGGTGGGCGGGGGAAGAGGGCGTTGGCGTGGACCGGCGGGCCGCGGCGCGTTCGGGCCCGGTCTACCGGGGGCCGTCCTCCAGGTCGGCCAGGGTCGCGTGCAGCCAGGCGAGTTCGGCCTCGGTGGTGGCGCGGGCGACGAGCAGCAGGCCGCGCCGGAACGGGTCGTCGAACTCCTCGGCGCCGATCGGGCGGTCGCCCTCGTAGAAGAAGCTGGCCGGCTCGGCGAGGAAGGCCAGTCGGCGGCGGAGCACGGCGGCCTGGGCGGCGGGGTCGGCGAGGTGCCGCAGGAAGGCGAGCAGGGTGAACCAGCGGTTCTCGTCGCTGACGTCGAGCGGTTCGGGCTCGCGCAGCCGGTCGAGCAGCGCGGCGCGGCCGGCCCCGGTGAGGTGCAGGGTGTGCCGGGGCGCGGCGGCGCTGCCCGGCTCGGTCTCGCGGACCAGCAGGCCGTCGGCCTCCAGGCGCTTGATCGCGGGGTAGAGCGTGCCGTCGCTGATCGGTCGGACGTGCCCGGTGAGCGCGGCGAGGTGGCGGCGCAGCTCGTAGCCGTGCAGGGGGCGGTCGTACAGGAAACCGAGGATGGCGAGCTTCAGCATGGGGCCACTCTCTCAGATCCGTCCCTCGGAGTGTGGGTATCTCGCTATCGCCATACCTCGACTTCGAGGTATGGTCCTGCTCGTCCGCCGGAGACACCCGGGCCGGAACCCCGAGCCGGCCCCCAGGAACCAGGAACGAGGAGCGAGTGAGCATGCGCGAGGCCCCTGTCACCCCGAACGGCGACCGGATCCGCTGGGTCGAGCTGCCCGGAACCGAGCCGGTGCGGCTCTACCTGCACGGGCTCGGCTCCAGCTCGCCGGCCTACTTCGCGGCCGCCGCCGCCCACCCGCTGCTGGCCGGGCGGCGCTCGCTGCTGCTGGACCTGCTCGGCTTCGGCCTCAGCGACCGGCCGACGGACTTCGGCTACACGCTGGAGGAGCACGCGGACGCGGTCGCGGCGGCGGTCGCGGCCGCCGGGCCGGACCGGGTCGAGGTGGTCGGCCACAGCATGGGCGGGGCGGTCGCGATCGTCCTCGCCCGGCGGCACCCGCACCTGGTCGAGCGGCTGCTCCTGGTGGACGCCAACCTGGACCGGGTCGACCCCGACCGGCGCCGCCCCGGCAGCAGCGGCATCGCGGCCTACGGCGAGGAGGAGTTCCTGGCCGGCGGCCTGGGCGAAGTCGCCGAGCGGGTCGGCCCGTTCTGGTGGTCCACCATGCGGCTGGCCGGCCCGGAGGCGCTCCACCGCAGCGCCCGCCACCTCGCCCGGGCGACCGAACCGACCATGCGCGAGCTGCTGCTCGGCCTCGACCTCCCGCGCACCTTCCTCCACCCGGCGGCGGACGGCGAGCCCACCGGCGCCGACGCCCTTCGCGCGGCCGGCGTACGGGTGGTCGCGGTGCCGGACTGCGGGCACAACGTCATGATCGACAACCCGGACGGCTTCGCGGCCGCCGCGGCGGCGGCGCTCGAACAGCGGTGAGCGGGTTCGGGGGTCGCCCGGTGCTTCCGCTCAGTGCCCCCGCAGGGGCACGAAGCGCACCGGCGTCCCCGGTCGGGCCTGGGCGGCGGCCGCGAGGTCGGCGGTCGGCACGACGCCGACCACCGGGTAGCCGCCGGTGGTCGGGTGGTCGGCCAGGAACACCACCGGCTGCCCGTCCGGCGGAATCTGCACCGCGCCCAACACCATGCCCTCGCTGGGCAGTTCGCCGTCCCTGGCGCGCGCGACCGGCGGGCCCTCGGTGCGCAGCCCGACCCGGTTGCCGGTCGGGGAGACCAGGTACCGGTCGCGGCCGAGGCGGGCCACCGCCTCCGGGGTGAACCAGTCCGCGCGCGGTCCGAGCCGCAGCCGCAGCACCAGTTCGGCGGGGGGAGCGGGCAGCGGCACCAGCTCCGGCCGGGCCCGGTACGGGGGCGGGGTGCCGACCGGCAGGTGGTCCCCGGTAGCCAGCGGGGCCGGCCCGAGCCCGGAGAGCAGGTCCGTCGAGCGGCTGCCGAGCACCGGCGGGACGTCGATCCCGCCCGCCACCGCCAGGTAGCCGCGCACCCCGGCCGTCGCCGCCCCCACCTCCAGCAGCGCACCGGCCGGCACCAGGACCGGCGCGCCCCAGGCGACCGGCCGGCCGTCCACCCGGACGGGGCAGGGCGCACCGGTGACGGCGACCAGGACCGCCGCGGCGGCCCGCAGCGCGACCCCGCCGAGGGTGGTCTCCAGCCCGGCGGCCCCGGGGTCGTTGCCCACCAGCCGGTTGGCCGCCCGCAGGGCCGGCTCGTCCAGCGCCCCGGCCCTCGGCACCCCGAGGTGGGCGACCCCGCGCCGCCCGAGGTCCTGGACCGTGGTCAGCGGTCCCGGCCGCTCCACCACCAGCTCGTTCAACTCGTTTCCCCCTCAGGCCCGTTCTGCGGTGAAGCGGACCCGGGTGCCCGGGGCCAGCAGGGCCGGGGGCTCGCGGTCGGCGTCCCAGAGGGTGAGCGCCGTCCGGCCGATCAGCTGCCAGCCGCCGGGGGAGGGGTGCGGGTAGACACCGGTGTACGGGCCGGCCAGGGCGACCGAGCCGGCCGGGACGGAACTGCGCGGGGTGGCCCGGCGCGGTACCTCGTACGGCGCCGGGAGGCCGGTGAGGTAGCCGAAGCCGGGGGCGAAGCCGCAGAACGCGACGACGTACTCGGGCCCGGTGTGGATCCGGACGGCGGCCTCCACGGACACCCGCCACAGCGCGGCGACCTCGGCCAGGTCGGCGCCGTCGTACACGGTCGGGACCTCCAGCAGCGGTCCGCGCGCCACCCCGGCCGCCGCCGTCGGACGGGCGGTGCGCAGCAGGGCCGCGACCGCGTCGACGTCCGCGACGCCGTCCAGCAGCAGGGTGCGCGCGGCCGGGACCAGCTCCTCCACCGCGCCGAGTGCCCCCGACTCCCGGCGCTCGCTCAGCCAGCCGTACAGCGCGGCCACCTCGGCCGTCCCGGGCAGCTCGACCAGCAGCGCCCGCTCGCCGACCCGGCGCACCGTCCCCGGTGTCACGTGAAGGCCTCCACCCGGACCCCGGCGGAGGCCAGGGCGCCGCGGATCCGCCAGGCGAGCTGGGCGGCGCCGGGGGTGTCGCCGTGGACGCAGAGCGAGCGGGCCTCGACGGCGATCCGCTCGCCGCCGGCGGCCTCCACCGTGCCGTCCCGGGCGATGGCGACGGCGCGGGTGATCACCGACTCGGGATCGTGCACCACGGCGTCCGGCTCGCGGCGCGGCACGAGGGTGCCGGCGCGGGTGTACGCGCGGTCGGCGAAGGCCTCGGCGACCACCGGGAGCCCGACGCCCTCGGCCACCTCCAGCAGCAGCGAGCCCGGCAGGCCGAGCACGGGCAGCGGCCCGTCGCAGACCGCGCCCGCCCGCAGCACGCCGGCCACCACGGCCTCGGCCTGCTCGGAGTCGCCGACCACCCGGTTGTAGAGGGCGCCGTGCGGCTTGACGTAGGAGACCTTGGAGCCGGCCGCGCGGGCGAACACCTGGAGGGCGCCGATCTGGTACGCGATCTCGTCGGCGAGCTCCTCCGGGGGCACGTCCATCGCGCGGCGGCCGAAGCCGGCCAGGTCGCGGTAGGAGACCTGGGCGCCGATCCGGACGCCGCGCTCGGCCGCCAGCGCGCAGACCCGGCGCATCGTCGACGGGTCCCCGGCGTGGAACCCGCAGGCGACGTTGGCGCTGGTCACCACGGACAGCAGCGCCTCGTCGTCGGTCAGGGTCCAGCGTCCGAACCCCTCTCCGAGGTCCGCATTGAGATCGATCACCGCATCGGCCACGCCCGTCCGCCTCCCAGCAGCTGTTGAGCCAGATGGTAGGGCCTGCGGATGAAGGCCGTTGCCCGTGACCCGGAGCCCCGCGGGCGCCGCGGCGTGTGCCCGGGGCCGCACGCCCCGGGGCGGCGCCGCGCGGGGTCGCGCCGGGGTGCGAGCCGGGCGCGCGGGCCACGTGGGCTCAACCGGCGGTCGCCGGCTCCCGGAGGGCGCGCTCCAGCGGGCGCAGCGCCCGCAGCACGACCAGGAGCGGGATGACGCCGAAGACCCCGAACGACATGTCGACGAATCGCCATGCCAGCGGAATCCCGCGCAGCGGCCCGCAGATCAGCGCCAGCGGGATGACGGCCCCGCAGGCCAGCACGGCCCAGCGGATCACCCAGATGTTGCGGACCGGGTCCTTGAGCGGCCCCCAGAAGGCGGCGGCGATCACCAGGTGCGCGAAGGCCAGCCAGTCGGTGCCGTAGGCCAGGAAGGGGTACCGCGCGTTGGTCTCGGCGACGCCCGTGTGGACCCGGTCGATCCAGGCCGTCGCACCGGGGACGTGATCGCTCAGCGGGGCGGCGGGGCCGGCGGCGAAGTCGGCCAGCCAGCGGGTCTCGGTCTCCAGCGGGAACGCGGTGAGCCCGCTGAGCACCAGGCAGACCAGGAAGAACCAGAGCCACCGTCGGACCTTGCGAAGGATGACCGCCGAGTCGCCGTCCATCTCGCACACCTCCATGCCGAGCATGCCGAAGTGCAGGCGGAGCCTTGTCCCGCCTGCGCGGAACCGACTCTAGACCCATCTTTTGAACGTGTTCAACTAGCCTTCCGGGCGGGTGGGGACAGGCGGGGTGCCCGGGGGCGTGTCGGGACGGGGAGGCGGCAGGGGACCCGGGCAGCGGAGCCTCCGCCCGCCCCGAACGCGGCGGTGCCCGGGCTCCGCGGAACCCGGGCACCGACGGCGGCCAGTGCGCCGCGTACGGCCGTTACGCCGTGTAGGTGTATGTCACCGGCGCGCTGGTCCCGCCCGCCGTGGAGACCGTGACGTCCACCGGCCCGGGCTGAGTGGCCGCCGGGGCCGTGGCCGAGCAGGCGGTCGGGCCGCAGGAGACGTGGGCGGCCGGCACCCCGCCGAAGGCCACCGCCCCGTACGTCAGGTTGCTGCCGAACACGTACACCCGGGTGCCGCCGGCGGCCGGGCCGGAGGCCGGGGAGAGGCTGCTGACCACCGGCGCGGCCGGGGCCGGCGGCGGGGCGCCGGTGTAGTCGAAGGTGACCGGCGCCGCGGCGGTGCCGCCGGGCGTCACCACGCTGACCGGGGCGCTGCCCGTGCCGCCCGGGGTGGTCACCGCGCAGGCGGTGTCGGTGCAGCGGCCGGGGGCCGGGACGCCGCCGACCAGCACCATGCCGTTGGCCAGGTTGCTGCCGCTGACGGTCACCGCGGTGCCGCCGGCGCCCGGGCCGGTGGCGGTGTCGAGGCCGGTGACGGCGGGGGCGGCCTGGACGGTCGCCGGCAGGTAGCTCCTGCTGCCGAGGTCGTAGCCGGAGACGTGCCCGGTCGGGTCGGCGTCGTTCGGGTTGGCGACCGTCGCGGTGATCGCGCCGACGATCGGCACGCCGGGCGTGGTGGCCAGGTTGAGCTTCATGAAGTTGTAGCTCCCGACCGCCCGGGTGGCGGTGAACACGGCCTCCAGGTGGCGGTGGTCGGGGGAGAGGGTGGTGGTGAAGGTGTAGTCCGGCGGCGTGGGGAAGAACATCGCACCGTCGGTGGTGACGCCGGGCGGCAGGTCGAGGGTGATGTGGGTCGGCCCGGTCAGGTCGGCGGTGCCGGACACGGTCCAGGACACCGACATGTTGCCGGTGGTGAAGAACCCGCCGGGGTAGTTCCCGCCCTGCGAGACGGTCACGTGCTGGGCGGAGGTCGGGACCGCCGGGGTCGCGGCCTCGGCGGTGGCGCCGGTGGCGAGGACGACGCCGGTGGCGAGGGTGGTCACGGACAGCGCGGCGGCGAGGCCCGCTTCGGCCAGTCGGGTGATCATGGGTCGATCATCACCGAACCGATGCGCGACCCTCACGGTTTTCTCGAATACCGGTTCGGGAATGGCGGAATCCCGTCGGAACCACGTTCCGAATCCGTCACCCGAACCGCCGCCCACCTGCCGCTCCGCCCGCCCGCAAGGTCCGTTTCGGTCGAACTCGGTGCGAACCTCTAATCTTGTCCACCGTGACCGCCATCGCAGACCCGCCCATCGAGCCCGGCCTCCGACCCCCGGCCGGCCCGGCCGCCGCGCGCCCCGCGCCCGGCCCCGCCGCCGACGAGGGCCTGGCCCGCCGGCTCAAGGCGCTGGCCTGCACCGCCCCGCTGCACGACCTGGACAACCGCAAGGTCAACCTGGCCGGCGAGTACGGCGGCTACGCGATGGCCGAGGTCGGCCTCGCCGCGATCGACCTGGTCACCCTGCACATGGACTTCGACACCGGGGCCGACCGCGAGATAGTGCTGGCCCGGCTGCTGCCCCGGGTCGCCGCCCAGGCCGCCGGCCGTCCCGCCGTCGAGCACGAGCGGGTCGCCCGCTGGGTGCTGGAGTCGCTGATCAACGTCGGCAGCGTGGACCGCGGCTTCCGCGCCGTCTACGGCACCTTCGGCGCGGACGGCGAGTACGTCCGCCGCGACTACGACTTCAAGCTGATCGAGGAGGTCCCCGGCCCCGACGGCGGCGTCTACCTGCGCACCACCGACGAGGCGGTCAACGTCCTGGTCGGCGCGCTCGACACCGACGTCACCTCGGCCCAGATCGCCGCCGAGGTCAAGCTGGAGGTGCTGATCCGCCGCGGCCGCCTGGCCGACGCCCAGCTCGCCGCCGAGCAGGCCCGCTACCGCACCGTCCAGTACGCCGAGACGCTGCGCCGCGCCCTGGACGCCACCCGCCGCAACGTCCGGGCGGTGGACTGGATGCGCGCCATCCCCGATCTCATCGAGGAGGCACTGGACCACATCGCGGACCGCTACCGGCACGAGAACGCGATTCTCACCAACATCCGCAAGGCCCGCGACGAGGCCGAGGACCCGGAGCACAAGCGCCGCGCCGCCGAGCTGGTCGACATCGTCAAGGACTGCATCCGCCGCCACACCCAGCTCCAGACCCGCCTGCTGGAGGCCGGCCCGCTGTTCCGCGCCGAGCAGGACCGCCAGGCCTTCGCCGCCCCCGGCGCCCGCAGCGGCATCGACCTCTACGGTCAGCTGCTCGCCCCCGTGCTGCGGCTGCCGATAGAGCAGGCCGTCCGCCCCACCGGCGCGTTCTTCGCCCGCGGCGCCGGTCTGCGCACCCCGGTCTCGGTCCGGGTCGCCGACCTGGTCGACCTGCTGCTCACCCCGCCGGTCGAGCGCGAGCACCTCGGCGCCGAACTGCCCGACCCGGACCTCGTCGCCACCCCGGACGACAGCCGGTTCTCCGAGGCCCAGCTGGAGTCCGCGATGCTCCTGCTCGACCTGCCCCCGGACGCCCCCCGCCGACTCTCCGGCCTGCTCGCCGACGCCCGCAAGCAGGACCCGGACCTGCCGTACCTGGTCGCCCTGCTCGCCGTGCACGCGGCCAGCCCGCCGGTCGGCACCGCCTACCGCCAGGGCGAGGAGCGGCTGCTGTTCGCCGTGGACGACGGCACCCCGCTGCGCGACCAGGAGTTCGGCGGCGCCGACCTGATCGTCGGCAGCGCCCTGCTCGACGCGGTCGGCATGGCCGCCGACCGCAAGGACGCCGGCTGACCGGCCGGGAGCACACGTTGCCGGGACCAACCCCGCCGGGACCAACCTTGACGAACCGTAACCACCGCGCCACCCCCGAGGAGCACCGCCCGTGACGACCCACCACGACACGTCCTGGGCGGCCGAGACCGAACCCGCGGCCCCCGCGCCGATCACCCCGGCCGACGTCGCGGACGCCGCCCGACTGGTCTCCTTCGGCCTCCAGGCCAAGCTGCTGCCCGCCCGCGACGCCGAGTACGCCGAGCTGGTGCGCCGCCACCGCGAGGACCCGCCGTTCGCCCGGCTCGCCGACGCCATCGCGACCGGCATGGGCCTGGTCGTCCTGGAGGTCTCCCCGCGGGCCGGCATGGCCGTGGCCGCCGCCGAGGACTCGCTGTTCGCCGTCCGGATGGGCGACTACTCGCGCCGCGCAGCCTCCGAGTCCACCGACCGCTTCCTGCACGGCCTCGCCCACCTGGCCGTCGCCGCGATGGCCTTCCCGCGCCCCGAGGACCTCGCCGACGACGGCTACCTCGGCCGGATCACCGTCAACGGCGTCGACTCCTTCGTCCGCCAGGCCTGCCGCCGCCTGGAGGAGCAGGCCGACGCCGAGGGCGCCAACACCGACCCGGCCTCCGACGCCCCCGGCCTGGAGGCCGCCTGGCGGGTCTGGGCCCGGCGCACCGCCACCGGCGCCACCAAGGACGCCCGCCGGCTCTCCGGCTCCACCATCGGCATCGTCGCCAAGGCCGTGCTGTTCCTGGTCGACTCCGGCTTCCTCCAGAAGGTCTCCGACGACTCCGGCGGCACCTACCGCACCACCGCCCGCTACCAGCTCCAGGTGCGCGACCTGGCGGGCAGCGCGGCCATGGCCGAACTGCTCGACCTCGGCATCGTCCCGGTCTCCGACGGCACCGCCAGCCTGCTGCCGCCGGACACCGGCGACGAACTGGTCGCCGACGCGGGGCTGCCGTTCCACTCCCTCTGAGCCCCGGCGCCCGGAGCCCACCCGCTCCGGGCCCCACCGCGCCGGCCCCGGCCCACCCGCCCCGAGCCGGCCCGCCGTCCATCCCTCATGCCACGCAAGCCACGGAGAACAGCCGCACATGTACGAGCTCAACCGGGTCCGCCTCTACTCGATCGGACCGGCCGGGGCCCGCTACGCCGACACGGTGCTCGACCTGCGCGGCGTCGGCGAGCCGGTCGCCGACCCGGCCCCGCAGCAGATCGGCCTGTTCGGCGAGGACCCCGACGGCCCGGTCCGCCGCCCCGCCCCGGCCGGCGTGCTCTTCCTGGAGAACGGCGGCGGCAAGTCCGTCCTGCTCAAGCTGATCTTCTCGGTCATGCTCCCCGGCCACCGCAACACCCTCGGCGGCGCCAGCTCCGGCGTGCTGCGCAAGTTCCTGCTCGCCGACGACTGCGGCCACGTCGCCCTGGAGTGGCAGCACACCGTCACCGGCGAGCTGATCGTGGTCGGCAAGGTCAGCGAGTGGCGCGGCCGCCAGGTCTCCTCCGACCCGCGCAAGTTCGCCGAGACCTGGTACTCCTTCCGCCCCGGCCCCGGCCTGACCCTCGACTCGCTGCCGGTCGCCGAACGGGTCAGCCTGGCCGGCGACCAGAAGGCCCGCGGCCGCCGCCGCACCATGAAGGGCTTCCGCGACGCCCTCACCGAGGCCGGCAAGGCCCACCCGCACCTCGACCTGGTCTTCGAGGACGGCCACGACCGCTGGACCGAGCACCTCGGCGAACTCGGCCTCGACCCCGAACTCTTCCGCTACCAGCGCGAGATGAACGCCGACGAGGGCGAGGCGGCCGGCCTCTTCGCGGTCAAGCACGACAGCGACTTCACCGACCTCCTGCTGCGCGCCGTCACCGACACCCGGGACACCGACGGCCTCGCCGACCTCGTGCACGGCTTCGCCGCCAAGCTCGGCCGCCGCGCCGAGCTCACCGCCGAACGCGACTTCACCGCCGGCTCGCTGGACCTCCTGGAGCGCATCGCCGAGGCCACCACCGCCCGCGAGACGGTCCGCGAGGCCCACCGCACCGCCGAGCGCCGCACCCGCCGGCTCGCCCACGCCCTCGCCTCCCGCGCCACCGCCGAACGCGACCGCGCCCAGGACCTCGCCATCGAGGTCGCCGCCGCCGCGGGCGCCGTCACCGCGGCCGAGGCCGACCGCACCCGGCACAGCCTGATCACCGACGAACTCACCCACCGGCACGCCACCCTGAGCCTCACCGCGGCCACCGCCGAGGCCGCCGCGCTGCGCCGCGAACTCATCGACGCCCGCACCCTGCACTCCGCCTGGCAGGCCGCCGAGGCGGTGCTGCGCCAGCGCGCCGCCGCCGACCGGGTCGCCCGGGTCGCCGCCGCCATCCGCGAGGCCGAGCTGGACGCCGCCCCCGCGCTCGCCGCCCGCGCCCGCGCCGCGACCGCCCTGGCCCGCGCCCTGGAGGCCGCCGCCGCGGCCGCCGAGTCCCGCGCCGACACCGAGGAGGAGCGCGCGGGCGAACTCCAGCAGGACGGCGGCAAGGCGCAGACCGACGCCACCGAGGCCGCCACCGCCGCCCAGAAGGCCCGCAGCGAGGCCGACCACCTGCGCCAGCGCCTCGCCGAGGTCGAGCAGGAGACCGAGGCCGCCGTCTCGGCCGGCTTCATCGACGCCGACGGCGACGTGGACCCGGCCCGCGCCGCGCTGTACGCCGCCGACGTCGAGAAGGCCGCCTCCGCCGCGCTCGCCCAGGCCCGTACCGCCGCCGAGTCCGCCGCCGCCCGGCTGCGCGAGGCCGCCGCCGCCACCTCGCGCGCCGAACTCGCCGCCGAGCGGGCCGGCGACGCGCGCAAGGACGCCGCCCGGGCCCTCGCCGCCGAGCAGCGCACCGCCGCCCTGCTCGCCACCGAGCAGCGCCTCGCTGACCTGCTCTCCCTGACCCCCTACCAGGAGGGCGCCGAGGAGGACGCCGGCTTCCTCACCCCCGCCCTGCTCGACCGCAACGCCGAGTACCTGCGCGAACTCCTCGACGAGTCCATCGCCACCGCCGAACGCACCCTGTTCGACCTCCGTACGGCGGCCGCCGACGACTCGCGCATCCTCGCCGCCCTCGGCGACGGCGGCCTGCTGCCGCCCGGCCCGGACGTGCTCGCCACCGTCGAGTACCTCGCCGAGCACGGCATCCCGGCCCTGCCCGGCTGGCGCTACCTCGCCCAGTCCGTCGACCCGGCCGACCACGAGGCGATCCTCGCCGCCCGCCCCGAACTGGTCGACGGCGTCGTCGTCACCGACCCCTCCTCGCTGGAGCGCGCCCGCGAGGCCCTGCAGGCCGCCGCCCTGCTGCCGCGCTCCACCGTCGCCGTCGGCGCCGCCGCCTCGCTGATCGCCCCGATCACCGACGAGCCCGCGTTCTTCCTCGTGCCGCCGAACCCGGCCATGCACGACGAGTCCGCCGCCGACGGCGAGCGCCGCGACCTGCGCGCCCGGGCGAGCGCCCGCGAGGAGCACATCCGCGAACTGGCCGGCCGCCTCGGCGCCGACCGCGCCCTCGCCGCCCGCCTCGCCTCCTGGCACGCCAGCTGCCCGCCCGGCACCCTCGCCGAGCTCGCCGCCGCGGCCGAGGCCGCCCGCGAGCACGCCGAGCAGGCCGCCGCCGCCCTGGCCACCCTGCGCGCCGACCACGACGAGGCCGACCCCGACCACGCCGCGGCCGCCTCCGCCCACGAGGAGCACCGCGAGGCCGCCCAGCGCGCCCGCCGCCGCGCCGACGCCCTCTCCGGCCTCGCCTTCCGGCTGCGCGAGCGTGCCAACTGGGCCCGCCGCCAGCGCGAACTCGCCGAGGACGCCGCCGAGTGCGACCGCCGCCAGGCGCTGTGCGCCGAGCGCGCCCGCACCTGCGACGAGGACCGCCGCGCCGCCCAGCGCGCCGCCGACGACGCCCGCCGGACGGCCCGGGCGCTGCGCGCCGAACGCGCCGAGATCCCCGCCGCCGAGCAGGCCGACGAGCCCGCCGAGACCGCCCCCGCCGCACTGCCCGCCCTGCGCGAGGCCTACCGCGCCGCCTCCCAGCTGTACGAGAAGGTCGGCGTCGGCGCCGACCTGCGCGCCGAACAGGCCCGCGCCGAGGGCGACGAGGCCGCCGCCGCGACCGAACTCGACCGCCTCACCAACAAGGTGCGCACCCGCGCCGAGGAACTCCTCGGCAGCCCCGACGGCGCCGACGGCCCGGCCCGCCAGGCCGCCGCCGCCCGCGCCGAGGAGCTGGTCGCCACCATCGAGGCCCGCTCCGCCACTGCCAGCGAGCAGCTCGGCCGGCTGCGCGGCGAGGCCGAGCGCTCCGCCCCCGCCGACGGCGAGGCGCACACCGAGCTGCCCGAGGACCTCGTCCCCACCGATCCGGAGCACGCCCAGGCCCTGCTGCGCACCGCCACCAGCCGCCTGGCCGAGCGCCGCGAGGCCCTGGACGCCGCCCGCACCGCCCACGCCGACCTCCAGCGGACCTTCGACACCGCCCAGGCGTCCGCCGCCGACTTCGACGAGCTGGCCGGCCAGCTGCGCGACGGCCTGCGCGACCACCAGGAGGACCCGGACGACCCGGTCGAGCCGTACCTGGGCTCGCTGACCGAGGCCCGCACCGGCGCCACCGAGGCCCGCCGCGCCCTGCGCACCGCCGCCGGCGAACTGTCCTCCTCCGAACTCGCCGTCCGCGACACCGCCGACGCCCTGGTCCGGCACGCCAACGCCGCCCGCTACGAGGCCGTCCGCACCCCCGCCCGCCAGCAGATCCGCGAACTGCCCGCCTCCGCGCTGCCCGAGCACGCCGCCGCCTGGGCCACCGCCTTCGCGCCCCGGCTGCGGGTGCTCACCGACGAGCTCGCCCAGCTGGAGAAGAACCGCGGCTCGATCGTGGACCGGCTGCGCGGCCTGGTCGAGTCCTCGCTCACCACCCTGCGCGCCGCCCAGCGGCTGTCCCGGCTGCCCGAGGGCCTGGGGGAGTGGTCCGGCCAGGAGTTCCTCCGGATCCGCTTCGAGGACCCGGACCACGCCACCCTGGTCGAGCGCCTGGGCGAGGTCATCGACGAGGCCACCCGCGCCGCCGTCAGGAAGAACAGCGACCTGCGCCGCGACGGCATGTCCCTGCTGCTGCGCGGGGTCGCCGCCGCGATCGGCCCCAAGGGGGTCAGCGTCGAGATCCTCAAGCCCGACGCGGTGCTGCGCGCCGAGCGGGTCAGCGTCGGCCAGATGTCCGACGTCTTCTCCGGCGGCCAGCTGCTCACCGCCGCCATCGCGCTGTACTGCACGATGGCCGCGCTGCGTGCCAACGACCGCGGCCAGTCCCAGCTGCGGCACGCCGGCACGCTGTTCCTGGACAACCCGATCGGCCGCGCCAACGCCACCTACCTGCTGGAGCTCCAGCGGGCCGTGGCCGACGCGCTCGGCGTCCAGCTGATCTACACCACCGGCCTGTTCGACACCACCGCGCTCGCCGAGTTCCCGCTGGTGATCCGCCTGCGCAACGACGCCGACCTGCGGGCCGGCCTCAAGTACATCTCGGTCGAGGAGCACCTGCGCCCGGGCCTGCCCGCCGCGCCGGACCCGGACGGCCCGACCATCCACGGCGAGATCACCGCCACCCGGATGTTCAAGCGCCCCGCGGAGGTTCCCGCCCAGCCGTGAACTCACCTAGGGCCTGCCGCCAAACTCGCGTCTGCGGGGCGACGCCGGGGCACGCACCTCGCCGCGTTGTCGTCGGTCGCCAATGCTCCGCAGTGGCTCCCTCCTCCGC
>NZ_JBHVET010000123.1:0-15169 GCF_042802135.1 Kitasatospora sp. NPDC057512 | reverse complement strand
GCGCTCAGCCCACCCGCCCCCAGAGCCGCAGCCCCGCCGTGAGTTCGCGCATGCAGCGCGCGCCGAGGTCCTGCGGGGAGCCCGGACCGGCGAGGGGCGCGTCGGAGGAGGCCCACTGCTCCAGGGCCACCCGGATCGCCGCGGTCGCGGCGGCGGCGGCCAGCCGGATCTCCAGCGGATCGGTTCCGTCCGGGCAGCGGTCGGCGAGGGCGACCCGCAGCCGCGCCTCCGAGTCGGCGTGGACCCGCTGCCAGGTGGCGTTCAGCTTCGGGTCGCGCAGCAGGCCGCGGGTCCACCGCATCATCTCCGCCCGCGCCTCGTCGGCCGGGGTCAGCGACGCGACCGCCGCACGCTCCAGCGCCTCGCGCAGCGGCAGGTCGGCCGGACTCGCCACGAACAGCTCCACCCACTCCTGCCCGCCCGACGCGAGCAGCGGGGCGACGGCGTCCTCCTTGACGGAGAAGTACCGGTAGAAGGTGCGCAGCGAGATGCCCGCGGCGAGGGCGATCTCCTCGGCGGTGGTGGCCTCGGCTCCCCGCTCGGCGAAGAGCGCGGCGGCGGTACGGGCGATCTCCAGTCGGGTGGCCTCACGGCGGCGCTGGGTCAGGGTCGGACGTCCGGTCACAGGGTCAGCCTACGCGGACGCATGCCAAGGTGGCACGTCACGACGATCTGGCATGTTCAGCCCCTTTGGCACGTTCAGCCTTTTTGGCACAACGTGCCATCGCGGCGTACCGTGGCTTCCGAGGTCGCGAGACCACGAACGAACGGAGTACCACCATGGAGCGCTTCAGCGGACGGAACGTCCTGATCACCGGCGGCGGCTCGGGCATCGGCCAGGCCACCGTGCACCGGATCCTCGCCGAGGGCGGGAAGGTCGTCGCCGTCGACGTCAACGAGGACGGCCTGAAGAAGACCCTGGACCGCGCCACCACCGAGGGCACCGCGGACCGCCTGACCATCCGGGTGCTGGACATCTCGGACGAGGCGGCCGTCGTCGCGGGCGTCGCCGAGGCGGCCGCCGGTCTGGGCGGCCTGGACGTGCTGGTCAACGCGGCCGGCATCCTCCGCTCCTCGCACACCCATGAGACCAGCCTGGAGTTCTGGAACAGGCTCCTCGCGGTGAACCTGACCGGCACCTTCCTGATGACCCGCGAGGCGCTCCCCGCGCTGCTCGCGGGCGGCAGGGGCGTGGTGGTCAACTTCAGCTCCACCTCCGCGAGCTTCGCCCACCCCTACATGGCCGCGTACGCCGCGACCAAGGGCGGCATCCAGTCCTTCACCCACGCCATCGCCTCGGAGTACTCGAAGCAGGGCCTGCGCGCGGTCTGCGTCGCGCCGGGCAGCATCGACAGCGGCATGACCCACAACCCAGGCCTGCCCGCCGACGCCGACTTCAGCCTGCTGGCCAAGCTCTCCCCCGCCCTCGGCCAGGGCTTCGCCGGCCCGGAGACGGTGGCCGGCGTGATCGCCATGCTCGCGTCCGACGACGGCGCCTTCGTCACCGGTACCGAGCTCCGCATCGACGGCGGCACCCACATGTGACCCGCTGATCGCCCCCTCGGTCCGGTCGAAGGCGGGGCCTGTGCCGTCTCCCGTACGGCGCAGGCCCCGCCTTCGCGTCGCCATCGGAGCCGGAGCCTGAGCCTGAGCCGGATCCGGGGCCAGGTGCGGCGGCGGAGCCGGGTGCGGCGGCGGTCGGTCAGGTCACCGCAGGGGCTTCCCGAGCAGGAGTTCCCGGGTGACCCCGTCGGCGAGCGGGCCACCGGGCTCCGCGAGCGGGGCGAAGCCGTGGCGGCGGTAGAGAGCGAGCGCCGCTTCGTTGCCGGGGAGTACGGCGAGGCGCAGCATGGTCCCGCCGGTGGTGCGGGCCCAGCGCTCGACCTCCTCGACGAGCCGGTCCGCGACGCCCCGGCCGCGCGTCCGCGGGGCGACCCAGAGCGAGCGCAACTCCCGTACCCCGTCCGGCGATCCGGGCAGGCCGCCGACGAGCCCGACCGGGTCCTCGTCCAGCAGGGCCGCGACGTGGTGGGCACCCGGGATGCCGAGCCGGTCGCGCCAGCGCTCCTCGCCGCCCCGGCGCCAGTCGGCGAGGCCGGCCTTGAAAGCCTCCGGTGCGTCGGTCAGGGCGGCGAGGCGGAGGTCCCGCCAGAGCGGCCAGTCGGCGGTCGTGAGGGTTCGGAGCATCAGCGTCACCATGTCCGGCACCGTAGAGGGTCCGCCGGGGCGCCGGAGCGGCGCTGCGCGGTTCCCCGGCGCCCGGGCAGGTCCGACGACCCGGCGGGCGCCCTACGGCGTGCGCCAGTCGGCGGCGAAGGCGGCGGCCGGGTTGGCGGCGAGGAGCAGCTCCGGCAGTTCGGGGCCGTGGCTGCGGGCGAGGCGCGGGGCGAGCTCGGTGAGCAGCCGGACCGGGCCGCCGGCCGTGCGGGCGGTCCGGGTCGTGGTGTCGGCGCCGAGCAGCAGCTGGGCGGCGTGACCGGCCTCGACCAGGTCGGCGATGACCTCGAAGGCCTGGTGGTCACCGGGATGGCCGGCCCGGGAGGGGCTGTCCAGGGCGAGGTACACGCCCTCGGCGGCCAGCTGGCGGTGCAGCGCACGGTCGGGGAGCCGGGTGAGGTGGCCGAGGATGACCCGGTCGGGCCGGACGCCGTGCCGGTGGCACAGCCGGTCCACGACCCCGGGCGGAGCGCCGTCGGCTTCGAGGTGGACGGCGATCGGGGCGCCGGTGGCGTGGTGGGCGTCGGCTGCGGCGGCCATCGTCCACCGGGTGTGGCGACTGTCGGGCCCCGCATCGGCCGCGACCTTGATCAGCCCGGCCCGAACCCCCTCGGGTGCGCCGGGCAGGCCGGTGGTGAGTTCGGCGACGAATCGTTCCGCCAGGTCGGCGTACGGGCCGGGGCGCTCGTCCGCCCCGACGCCGCGTGCGGAGAAGGAGCCCGACGCGTAGTGGACCGACTGGTGCGCGCCGGTGGCGGCGACGATCCGCACGCCGGTCGTACGGGAGAGCGCGGCGAGCGAGTCCGCGCCCCGGCACAGGCCGATCGGGGTCCACTGGACGAGGGTGCGGCCGCCGGCGGCGGCGTAGGCGCGCAGCACGTCCTCGGCGGCGGCCGGGTCGTCCAGCTCCTGACCGGGGAGCAGCGGGCTGCGGATGAAGAGGTGGTCGTGGGCGTCGGTGACGCCGAGCGCGCCGGGGTCCAGGTCGCCGAGGACGGTGCGGACGGCGCGGCTCATGCCCCGGCCTCCTCGGTGACGGTCCCAGCGGCGCTCTCGGCGAAGGTCGCGGTGGCGACGCGCAGGCCGGCCAGCGCCTTGGGGAGGCCGACGTACGGGGCGAGGTGGACCATGACCTCGGTGATCTCCGCCTCCGTCAGGCCGATCCGGCGGCTGTAGCGGACGTGGTCGGCGAGCTGCGGCTCGACGCCGCCGAGGGCGGTGAGGGCGGCCAGGTTGGCGATCTGGCGGTCGCGCAGGGCGAGGCCGGGGCGCTGGTAGGTGCCGCCGAAGAGGCTGGTGATGATCCAGTCGGGGAAGCCGGGGGCGAGGGCGTCCAGGCCACCGAGGGTGGCGGCGGCGCCCGGACCGGCGAGGTCGGCGAGCAGGGCGTGGCCGGCCGCGCGGTCGAGCGGGGCCGGGGTGAGGTCGGTGCCGGCGGGAGCGGTCGCGGGGGACATCGGGGCGGTGGGTCCCTTCACCAGTGGCGGCCGGCCGGCAGCCGGTCCAGTTCGGGGCGGGACAGGTGCAGCACCTGGTACCGGACGCCGGGCGCGTCCTCGGGGGCCGGGCCGTGCCAGAGGGCGAAGCTGAGCAGCTCCCAGCGGCTCGGGTCGACGGCCACGGCGGCGGTGTGCAGGTCCGGGTGCGCGGGCAGGTCGGCGAGCGCCCGCTCGACGGCCTCGGCCGGGTCGGCGCCTTCCGGCAGCCGTACGGTCGCCCGGGTGGCGGTGGTGGGCGGCTCGGCCCTCTCCCCCACTGCTGACGGCGCGCCGTGGGCCAGGCCCGCGCCGAGCCAGTGCCGGACGGCGGGGCGGCCGAAGTCGGCGCTCAGGCCGCGGAAGCCCGGGCCCCAGAGGAAGCCGTTCATGCCCTCAGCGGTGCGCCAGAGGTAGAACGGCGCGTACTGGTTGACGGGCGAGCCCTGCCGACCGCGCTCACGGACCAGGTAGGCCTTGAGGCCGAGGCCGGGGTGCGCGTCGAGCAGATGGCCCTTGTCGGCGACGCGCTTGCGGATGACGCCCATGTCGTAGTCGGCGGGGAGGGTGATCTCGTACTGCATGGCGTGCACGGCGGGGCTCCTCGGGTTCTGACCGGTCCGACGGCGGGCGCGGCGGGCGCGGCGGGGTCCGACCCGTCTGATGGCGGGCGCGGCGGGCGCGGCACGGTCCGACCGGTCTGACGGCGGGCGTCCTGGTTTCGGCAGGCGCGTCGGCCCTGGCCGTACGGGGTCGGCCGTACCGGCCCGGCGGCGCGGCCGGGGCCGTGCGGGTCAGGCCGTGCGGTGTGCCGCGAGCAGGCCGAGGGCGCCGCGGACGGCCCGGTCGAACGGCTCGGCGCTGTCGGCGGCGCGGGCCAGGACGTAGCCGCCCTGGACGACGGCGACCACGGCGGCGGCCGTGTCGGCCGGGTCGAGGCCGGGGGCGAACTCGCCGTCCGCCTGGCCTTGGGCGACCAGCTCGGCGATCCGGCCGCGCAGCCAGTCGAAGGTCTCCTCGACGGGTGCGCGCAGCTGCGGGTCGGCGACCACGTCGGGGTCCTGGGCCATCCGGCCGATCCGGCAGCCGCGCAGGACGTCGCGGTCGCGGTGCAGGTAGGCGGCGATCCGGTCGTAGGCGGTGCCGGGGGCGGCGAGGTCGGCCTCGGCGACGCCCCGCATCTGCTCGGCGCTGCGGCGCAGGGCGGCGGCCGCGAGGTCGGGCTTGCCGGCGAAGTGGTGGTACATGCTGCCCTGGCCGACCCCGGAGCGCTGCTGGATGGCCTTGGGGCTGGTGCCGACGTAGCCGCGCTCCCAGAGGAGGGCCTGGGTGCTCTCGATGAGACGGTCCTGGGTGCTCATGCGGCTCACTGTACATACCAGTAGGTACAGAAGGCCAGCGCGAACTCCGCCCGAGCGCCCGGGGGGCCGGGGCTCGGGGCAACTTCGCGGAACGGTTGAGGGCCGTGCGCCGCCCCCCGGCGGCCACGGCCCCTCGACCGTTCGTCATCCCCCGCACCGCCGAGCGGCATTCCGGCGCGCCTGGTGGCGCGCGTCACGTCACGGACGGTGGCCGGCGTCACGCCGCGTAGGGGGTGCACGGCGCATTGCGCGGGCGGGCGGCGGACGCGGGCGACTACGGCAGCGCGCGACGGACCTCCGGGGCCACCTCGCTCGCGAACAGCTCCAGTTGCTCGCGCTGCGCCCCCTCGGTGAGTGCGTCCACCCCGACACCGACCACCTCGTTGCCGAAGGCCTCGTGGTAGCGGTGGATCTTCTCGATCACCTGCTGCGGGCTGCCGACCAGGGCCGAACCGCGCTCCAGCGCGTCCTCCAGCGACGTGAACGGCGAGTTGTTGTGCCGGCCGGCGGCCGAGTCGAACAGCGCGTTCCAGTACGGGCGGAAGCCCTCGACCGCGTCCTGCGAGCGCTTGGCGACGTACAGTCCGCCGAAGCTCGCGCCCACCCTGGCGCGCTCCGGGTCGTGCCCGTAGTACTCCCAGCGCTCGCGGTAGTGGTCGACCAGCGCCCGGTACTTCTCCAGCGGGTGGAAGGAGTTGGCGGAGAAGAGCGGGTCGCCGTGGCGGGCCGCGAGGTCGGTGGACCGCGTGCTGGTCGCGCTGCCGTGCCACACCGGGATCGGGTCCTGGAGCGGGCGCGGCCAGACGGTGGCGTCCTGGAGCGGCGGGCGGGTCGAGCCCTCCCAGGTCACCTTCTCCTCGCGCCAGAGCCTGCGCAGCAGACCGTAGTTCTCGGCGAGCGCCTCCCACTGGCGGTCCTCGGGAAGGCCGAACAGCCCGAAGTGGCGCGGGTCGTTGCCCTTGCCGACGATCAACTCAAGTCGGCCACCGGAGAGTTGGTCGAGCATCGCGTAGTCCTCGGCGACCCGGACCGGGTCGAGGATGCTGAGCACCGTCACCGTGGTGAACAGCCGGATGGTGGAGGTGCGGGCGGCGATGGCGCTGAGCAGCAGGGGCGGGGCCGGGGAGAGGAACGGCTCACCGTGCCGCTCGCCCACGCCGTAGCCGTCGTAGCCGAGCTGCTCGGCGAGGACCGCCTGGTCGATGACGTTGTGGAGCTTCTGCTGCGGGGTGCGCCGGACGCCGGTGACCGGATCGGGGGCGTTGGCGACGAGGGACGAGACGGTGAACCGCACGGCGGTCTCCTTGGAGGCTCGGGAGGGGCTCGGGAGGGGCTCAGGAGGGGCTCAGGAGGGGCTCGGGAAGGAGCCCTCGGGAAGGAGTCGGGAAGGAGTCGGAGGGACTCGGGAAGGAGCCCTCGGGAAGGGGTCCGGAGCAGATCGGGGCCGGGCTCGACAGGGCCGGTGGAGCCCCGGTAGCCGACGGCCCTCGCAGAGCACGGGGAGCCGGTGCGTCGTCCGGCGCCGCACTCCCACGGGCGGGCACCGGCGGAGCGGCTGACGGGACGGGCGGCGCGCCGCTCGGGCGGCGGGGCACGCGGGTGGCGTCAGCGGTCGGTGCTGCGGTGGCGGCGACAACAACAGCGGGCTGCGGCGGTCACGGGCCGGACTGCCATCACGCCTCCCCCTCGCCTCGCACGCGCACGATCCTCCGCGAGCATAGGCACCGGCCAGGGACGGGGCAAGGGCTTGATCCGCCGCGGCCGACTGGCAGGATGTCCGGCATGAGCTACCTCGCCTCGGATGACCGCTATGACTCGATGACCTATCGGAAGGCCGGCCACAGCGGCGTCCAGCTGCCCGCCGTCTCGCTCGGGCTCTGGCACAACTTCGGTGACGCCCAGCCGCTGGAGGTGCAGCGGGCGGTGCTCCGCCGGGCCTTCGACCGGGGCGTCACCCACTTCGACCTGGCGAACAACTACGGCCCGCCGTACGGCAGCGCCGAGCGCAACTTCGGCTACCTCTTCGCCCAGGACTTCCGGCCGTACCGGGACGAGCTGTTCATCGCCACCAAGGCCGGCTGGGACATGTGGCCCGGCCCGTACGGCAACGGCGGCAGCCGCAAGTACCTGCTGGCCAGCCTCGACCAGTCGCTGGACCGGATGGGCCTGGACTACGTCGACGTCTTCTACTCGCACCGGTACGACCCGGACACCCCGATCGAGGAGACGATGGGGGCGCTCGACAGCGCGGTGCGCTCGGGCAAGGCGCTGTACGCCGCCATCTCCAACTACCCGGCGGAGCAGCACCGGGAGGCGGTGGCGATCCTGCGCGAGCTGGGGACGCCGGTGCTGATGAACCAGTCGGCGTACTCGATCCTCAACCGGTACGTGGAGGACCACGGCGTGCTGGACGCGGTGGGCGACACCCGGACCAGCCTCATCGCCTACTCCCCGCTGGCCCAGGGGCTGCTGACCGACCGCTACCTGACCGGGGAGGTGCCGGCGGGCTCGCGGATGTCGGTCGGGAAGTTCCTCACCGAGGAGGCACTGACCGGGCCGAAGCTGGACCGGCTGCGGGCGCTGGCCAAGGTCGCCGAGGGGCGCGGGCAGACGCTGGCGCAGCTGGCGCTGTGCTGGGTGCTGCGGGATCCGCGGGTGGTCTCGGTGATCATCGGCGCGAGCAGCGTGGCCCAGCTGGACCAGAACCTGGACGCGCTGGCGGGCGGCCCGCTGACGGCGGAGGAGCTGGCGGAGATCGACCGGCTGAGCCGCTGAGCCGAGCCGCCGCCGAGGGGGCGGGAGGCGGCGGCCGACGGATGACGATCAACGGATGACAGCTGACAGATTTCGAAATCTGTCAGCTGTCATCTGTTATCTGTTCGCTGATATCTGTTACTTGTCAGCCGTCAGCCGTTCGCTGCCGGCCGCTTGATGCCCAGAGCAGGCAGAACCGTTTCTGCAATCCGGTGGGCCTCCTCCAGCAGCGGGTTGCCCGACAGGATGAAGGTGTCCACACCCAGCGCCTCGAACTCCTGCAGGCGCTCGATCACCTGGGCCGTCGAACCGACCACCGCGGTACCGGGGCCGGGGCGGAACAGGCTCATCCCCGGCCAGAGGTTGGGGTAGGCCTCCAGCTCACGGGCCCGGGCCGGCACCTTGCCCCCATGCTGGCGGAACTGCCGCTGCCAGCCGACCCCGTCCTCCCCCTTCGCCCCGCCCAGCTGGCGCGCGTAGGTGGCCTCGCTGGTGACGTCCAGCAATCGGTCGGCGGCCGCCCAGGCCTCGTCCTCGGTGTCGCGGACGATCAGGTGCAGCCGCAGCCCGATCCGCAGGGTCCGGCCGTGGGCGGCGGCGCGCTCGCGGACCAGGTCCAGCTTCTCCTTGAGCAGGTGCGGCGGCTCGCCCCAGGTCAGGTAGACGTCCACGTGCTGGGCCGCCATCTCGATGCCGGCCGCCGAACTGCCGCCGAACCAGAGCGGAATGCCGCCGGGCTGCGCCGGGGCCAGCTCGCGCAGGCTCGCGCCCGCGTTCTTCAGCTCGTAGAACTCGCCCTTGTGGTCGAAGACTTCGCCCGCCGTGAGGCGCTTGACGATCGACCAGTACTCTCCACTGAGCCGGTAGCGGTCGTCGTGCTCGACGTCCAGGCCGTACTCGCGCAGCTGCGCGGTCGAGCCGTTCACCACGTTGAAGCGCAGTCGGCCGCCGTGCAGGTGGTCGAAGCTGAGCGCCATCTTGGCCAGCAGGGTGGGCGAGACCAGCCCCGGGTGGACGGCCAGCAGCGGCTTGAAGGCCGGGGTGGTGGCGGCGGCGAGCGCGCTGCCGAGCGTCCAGACGTCGTACAGGTCGGTCGCGAGCAGGGCGCCGGTGTAGCCCAGACGCTCGACGCTGCCCGCCAGTTGCTGGAGGTAGCGGAGGTCCACCGGGCGGCGCCCGGCCGGCTCCCAGGGGTAGTGGCCCTCGCGCGGGATGATGTACCAGAGGACTTCGGAGGCCATGGGTCAGACCGCCTTCGCGAGCGCGGCGGCCACCGGGGATTCCAGGCCGGGGAGGTGGGCGTCGGCGACGGTCAGCGCCCGGTCGATGAAGCCCACGCCGTGGAAGATGTCCGCGGCCTCCTGCTGCTCGGCGACGAACCCGGCCGTGGCGGGCTCCAGCCGCCAGGGCAGTGCGACCAGCGCGGACTGCCAGTCGGCGGCCGTGCCGCCCAGGTTCTCGGCGGCGATCGCGGCGGCCTCGGCCGGGTTGGCGGCCACCCAGGCGTCCGCCCGGCGCAGCGCGGTCGCGATCGCGGCGACCACCTCGGGGCGCCCGGTCGCGAAGTCCCGGCGGGTGAAGAACACCGAGCGGTCGGTGATGACGTCACCGGTGCGGATCAGCTCACGGAACTCCCCGGTACGGCGGGCCGCGGCGAGTTCGGCGCCCTGGGCGATCCAGCCGACGATCTCGCCGTCGCGCAGCCGCTGCGCCTGGTCCTCACCGGCCGCCGGGCGCACCGGGGTGACGTCCTCGCCGTACGAGAGCCCCTGGGCGTGCAGGGCCTTGGCGAGCAGGTGGGTCTGCCAGGAACCCACGGCGAGGACGACGGTGCCGCCCTTGAGGTCCGCGACCGTCCGCACCGGACCGGAGTCCAGCACCAGCAGGGCGCCGTGGTCCGGGCGGGGCGCCGAGACCGCCGCGTAGACCAGGTCGTGGCCGGCCGCCTGGGCGGTGATCGGCGGGGTGGAGCCGGTGCCGCCGAAGTCGATGACGCCCTCGGCGAGCAGGGTGCCGGTGCGGGTGCCGTCCGCGTAGTGGTGGAAGGCGCCTGTCTCGCCGAGCGGGGCCAGCTCCTCGTCCAGGTACGGGAGTCGGGCGAGGTAGTAGAGCGAGGGGTTGCTGGCGTGGACGCCGAGGGTGACGGTCATCTGGTCAACTCCGGTGGTACGGGCCTGGCTTGCGGGAAGGCAGGCGGGATCTGGGGAAGGTCGGGGAAGAGCGGGGGATTCGCGGACGTCAGTGGACGCCGAGGTCGGCGAGCAGGCGGCGCCGCAGGTCGGCGAAGGCGGGGTCGGCCGGATCGCGCGGGCTCTCGACGGTGACGCCTTCGTCCCGGGCGAGCAGGCCGTCGCGCAGGACCACGACCCGGTCGGCGAGCCGTACGGCCTCGTCCACGTCGTGGGTGACCAGCAGGACCGCCGGGCGGTGGCGGCGCACCAGGTCGCCGACGAGGTCCTGCATGCGCAGTCGGGTGAGCGCGTCCAGGGCGGCGAACGGCTCGTCCAGCAGCAGGAGTTGCGGCTCGCGGACGAGTGCCCTGGCGAGCGCGACGCGCTGCGCCTCACCGCCCGAGAGGGTGGCCGGCCAGGCCTCGGCGTGCTGCTCCAGGCCGACCTCGGCGAGCGCCTTCAGCCCGGTCTCCCGGGTCGCGGCGCCGCGCGGGAGGCCGACCGTGACGTTGGCCAGCACCCGCTTGGACGGCACCAGCCGGGGCTCCTGGAACACCACGGTTCGGACGGGCGGGACGAGCACGGTGCCCTCGTCGGCCTGGTCGAGCGCCCCGAGGATGCGCAGCAGCGTGGTCTTGCCGGTACCGCTGGCGCCGAGCAGGGCGACGAACTCGCCGCGGGCGATGGAGAGGTCGACCCCGTCGAGGACCGCCCGGGTGCCGAACACCCGGCGCAGACCGCGCAGATGGACGGCCGGGGCCGTCCGCTCCGGCGCCGAGGGAGGAGCGGGCGAACGGGGCGCAGCGGGGGCGGCGGTGGTGGTCGTGTCGGCGGTCATCGGGCCGCTCCCTGGACGGCCTGGCGCCACGGCATCAGCACGCGCTCCAGGACTCGGACGATGCCGTCGGCGGCGAGGCCGAGCAGCCCGTAGATCAGGATGCAGACGGCGAGGACGTCGGTGCGCGAGTAGTTCTGCGCCTGGGCCATCAAGTACCCGATGCCCTCGGTGGAGTTGATCTCCTCGGCGGCGATCAGGGCGATCACGCTGAGCGTCATCGACAGGCGCAGTCCGGACAGCAGCGAGGGCAGCGCCCCGGGCAGCACGACGGTGCGCACGATCGCCCAGCGGCCGAGGCCGAAGCTGCGCATCGCCTCGACCAGTTTGCGGTCGGTGCTTCGGACCCCGCCCGAGGCGGACACGTACATCGGGAAGCTGGTGGCGACCCCGATCAGGGCCACCTTCGCGGTCTCCGTGATGCCGAACCACACCATGAACAGCGGGACGAGGGCCAGGAACGGGACGGTCCGCAGGATCTGGATCGCGGAGTCGAGCAACTCCTCGCCGAGGCGGGTGAATCCGGTGACCACGCCGAGCACCAGCCCGGTGGTCGCGCCGACGAGGAGGCCGAGCCCGGCCCGGGTGAGCGAGACGGACAGGGCGTCGGTCAGCTGACCGTTGCCCCACAACTCCCCCACCGCCTGGGCGACCTGGGCGGGCGAGGCGAGCACGTCCTGGGTGAGCGCGCCGGTGGCGGACGCGAGCGCCCAGCCGCCGAGCAGGGCGAGCGGACCGACCGTGCGCAGGGTCACGGCCAGCGCGCGGGGGCGGGGCCGGTGCCGCCGGCTCTGCGGGGCGACCAGGCCGGCGTCGAGGGCGGCCCGGGTGCCCTCGGGAGTGAACTTCTCGGTCGCGGTGGTCACTTGGCACCGTCCGCGAGCCTGTTGACGTCGATCAGGTAGGGCTTGACGTCCACCAGCTGCTTGGTGACCTTCTGGTCGGCGAAGAACTGGGCGACCGTCCCGAAGCGGGCGGTGTCGGCGTCGGAGATGGCGTCGGCCGGGGTCCCCTGCTTGCTGACGTTCACCGCGACGTCCTTCTCGGCGGGGGTGACGGCGGTCGGGCCCGCGTCGGTGAACACGTTGAGGTAGCCGGCCGGGTCCGCCTTCTCCTTCTCGCCGTTCTCGCGCAGGTAGGTGTAGAACGCCTTGACCACCTCGGGGTGCTTGTCGGCGAAGCCGTTGCGCACCGCCCAGACGGCGTAGTTGTCGGAGCCGACCTCCTGGCCGTTCACCAGGAAGTGTGCGCCGGCGTTGGCGATGGCGGGCGTCGAGAAGGTGTTCCAGGTCGCCCAGGCGTCCACCTGGCCGGAGTTGAAGACCCCGGAGGTCTGGTCGGCGCGCAGGTAGACCCGCTCCACCTTGTCGGCCGGGACGCCGTTCTTCGCCAGCGCCTTGAGCAGCAGGTACTCGCTGGTGCCGCCCTGGGAGACGGCGACCTTCCGGCCGACCAGGTCCTGGACGGACCTGATGGGCGAGTCGTTCTTCACCAGGATCCCCTCGCCGACGCCGTCGGGCGCGGTCTGGGCGAACAGCTTGAAGCCGGGCTTCTGGGCGAGCGCGGCGACGGCCGAGGTGATCGAGCCCTGGGCGACGTCCAGCTGGTCGGCGGAGAGGGCCTGGGCCGCGGGGGCGAAGGGGCCGGCGCTGCCGGTCCAGGCGGCCTTGGCATGGACGGCCGCCAGGGCCCGGTCCAACGAACCGTCCTTCTTGCCCCGGGCGAGGAAACCGTTGTTGCCGGGGTCGGGTAGGCGGAGCACCACGTCGGCCTTGCCACCGGCCCCGCCGTCGGCGGAGGCCTTGGCTCCGTCGGCGGACGAGCCGCAGGCGGCCAGGGCGGTGGAGGCGAGCAGCGCGGTGGCGGCGAGGGCGAGGCGGGGGGTCTTCACGGGGGTCTCCATGTGAGTGACAGATGACAGCCGACAGCTGACAACTTTCGAAATCTGTTAGCTGAACGCTGTTACCTGAAGTCTGTGATCCGAACGCCGTCGGCGCCCGCACCCGAACCTGCGGCGCCGCCCGCGCCGGCGCCGGCACCGACACCCGCATCCTCACCCGCACGCCGCACACGCAGCAGCTCGCGGGCCGCGCGGAGCGGCTCCGGGTCGGCCCACGCCTGGACGTCCACCGGAGCGGCGAGGAAACCCTGCTCCCCGAGGAACCGTTCCTGCAGCGCCAGCAGCTCCAGCCGCTCCGCCGACAGGTCCAGCCGCAGGGTGCGGTGGCTGCCCGGCGCATAGGCCCCGGCGACGCCCTCGGCCCCGGCACCGGTCTCGGCCCGCAGGATCCGGACCACCTCCTCCGGGTGCTCCGCCGCCCAGTCGGCGGCCTCCAGCAGCACCGCGAGGAACCGGGCGACCAGCTCGGGCTGCTCGTCCAGCAGCCGCTGGTGGACGGTGATCGGCCGCGGGGTGCCGTTGTTGACCCGGGCCCTGCGGTCCGGCGCCGCGTCCAGCTCCACGGCCACCTCCGCACCGATCCGGCGGGCCGCCTCAACGGCGAGCGCCCCCTTCACGTACACCGCGTCCACCACTCCGTCCCGCAGGGCGGCCAGCTCCGCGGACCACTGCCCGCCGCCCGGGACGCCGGGGACGTCCACCAGCTCGGCGTCCGCCAGGGTGAGGCCCGCGAGCCCGAGGGCGCCGCGGAGGCCGGCCAGCGCCATCGCCCGCCAGAAGTCGATGCCGATGTCATGATGCGGCACCGCCAGCCGCAGGCCGCGCAGCTGCGCCGGTTCGGTCACACCGCTGCCGGCCCGCACCAGCACCACCTGGCGCTCCTCGATCCAGGTGAGGCCGATCAGCCTGGTCGCCTCGCCGCGCGAACGGGCCCACAGCGCGGGGACGTTGCCGCCCTCGCGGAACAGCCCGGTCAGCGCGTGGGTGTAGTGGTGGTCCACCGCCAGCTCCGGCGGTGCGTCCTGCAGCGAGCGGACGGCGATGCCGTCGGCGGCGAACTCCCGGGCGAGCCACCCCTGGTCGGCGGCGATCCCGGTCGCGGTGGGCACCGGGCAGCGGGTGAACCAGAGGGTGTCGGGAAGCGGGGAGGCGTGCTGGATGCGACTGGACAACGGAGTTGGTCCTCTACGGGGGCTCCGACGACAGCCGGAGGAGTTCGGGATCGATTACCGCACGAAGGCACAGGAAGCCTGGTGCGCAAGGGAGTTGTACGCCACGATGCAGAGAGAGAGGGCAGCTGGCGCGGGAGGTGTCGGTCAGCGACAACACGCACGGGAGGGGAGACACCGGTGGGACGTCACGGTGCTTCTCCTTCCGCAGAGTCGGGGCAGGCGCCGCCTGGACCGAGTAGCCGTCCGGCGCGATGCCAGGAGCGTTCCACGGCGGACGAGCCCGAGGCAAGTCTTTGCCACATGGTGGGATCAGTTGTTCATCAACGCCATTCCATTGCAACGTCGTCGACACATTCCCGCAGCACCGGCTGCCCTACGCTGAGACCGCCTCCGGCCGTCCGTCCGGAGTTCCGAACCGAAACGCGAGGTGCCATGCCCGGGGCCGCCACCGCCGTCCAGAGTCCGCCGGCCGGTGCGCAGGCCGTCCAGCGCGCGCTCGGACTGCTGCACTGCTTCCACGACAACGGCCCCGACCTGAGCGCCTCGGACCTGGCCCGCCGAATGGGCCTGTCGGTCTCCACCGCGCACCGGCTGGCCCGCACACTGGTCAGCGCCGGGTTCCTGGAGCAGGACGAGCAGACCGCCCGCTACCGGCTCGGTCCGGCCGTCGCCGAACTCGGCCAGCTCACCTTCCACCAGCGCGGATTGCACCTCGCCGGGCCCGAGCTGGAGCTGTTGTCCCGGCGCACCAAGGCCACGGCCGACCTGGCGATCCGCAGCGGCGCGCACGCGGTGATCCTGGTCGGCGGATCGGTCCGCCCGGACACCGGACTGGGCCTGCGCCGCCCGCTGCACTCCACGGCGCTCGGCAAGGTCCTGCTGGCCTGGCCCCGCCCGGGCGAGACGATGCCGTCGGCGCTCGGCCCGCTGACCTCCTTCACGGACCGCACGATCACCGAACCGGAGCTCCTGGAAGAGGAGTTGGCGAAGGTCCGGACGGCCGGGTACGCGCTCAACGACGGCGAGTCGACCGCCGGGGTGCGGACGGTGGCCGTGCCCGTCCTGGACGGCGCCGGGCAGGCGCGGTTCGCCCTGGCGGTCCGTTCGACGCCCGAGCACCTCACCGACGACCGGCTGGACTGGTTCCTCGGCCACGCCCGCGGCTGCGCCGACGCCCTCGCCGTCCTCCTGCTCCCGCCGGACCAGCGCGGCTGACGCTCCTTCCGCCGCCGTAACGCGACGAAGCAGCGGGCCGCCCGTCCGTGTCCTGGACGAGCGGTCCGC
>NZ_JBHVET010000122.1:0-15311 GCF_042802135.1 Kitasatospora sp. NPDC057512 | reverse complement strand
GCCGTGGGCGTTGCGGACGCGCTCGTTCTGGATCGGGGCTCAGACCGTACGGCCCATCCAGGCGGCCAGCCGGGTGTGCACGTCGGCGTCCTCGGCGACCGGCCGGACGGCGGCGAACGGCACGCCCGGCACCCGCCGCTCGGCCGGCAGCACGAACTCGGCGATGCCCAGGGCGGTCCGCGCCAGGTCGTCGTCCAGGGCGAAGCCGTTGTCGAGGCTCCGGGCGATGTCCCCGGAGTGGGTCACCAGCTCCATCAGGTAGCCGCCGACCGCCATCGCGCCGGGCACCTCGCCCCAGGGGGCGACGGTCGGGCGGCCGAGCTTGGCGTCGTCCGCCCAGGCGGCGGTCACCCGGGCGCGGGCCCGGCCCAGGGCGGCCGGCCAGCCCTCGTCGGACGGGTCCTCGATGGCGGCCACGGTGTCCTCGGCGCGGCCGCCCTCGCCCATGTACGCGAACCGGTGGACGCCGCCGACCACGTGGTTGAGCAGCCGGCGCAGGGTGAACTCGGTACAGGGCGTGGGCCGGTCGAGGTCGGCCGGGGCGACGGTGGCGAACAGCTTCTCCAGCTGGTCGAGGGCGGCCTGGTACTGCGGGCGGGCGTCCTGGACGGCGGTCATGGCGCTCAACTCCCTGGTGTCGGGTGGTCTTTCGGGCTCGTTTCGGGCCCGGAACGCAATCTCCCAGTAAAACCTGACAACGGCCGTCAGGATTACTGGGATTCTTGGACCATGAAGGCCGACCGCCTGCTCTCGATCCTCCTGCTGCTCCAGACCCGCGGCCGGGTGCCCGCCACCGAACTCGCCGAGCGGCTGGAGGTGTCCGTCCGCACCATCTACCGCGACGTCGAGTCGCTCTCCGCCGCCGGGGTGCCGGTGTTCACCGAACGCGGGCGGCACGGCGGCATCGGCCTGCTGCCCGGCTACCGCACCGACGTCACCGGCCTGACCGCGGACGAGGCCAGGGCGCTGTTCGTGCTCTCCGCCCAGGGCGCGCACAGCGACCTCGGGCTGGACGGCGCGCTCGGCTCGGCGCTGCGCAAGGTGATGGCGGCGCTGCCGGCCCCGCACCGGCCGGCCGCCGAGCGGATCCGCGAGCGGATCCTGGTGGACCCGGCCCGCTGGATGCAGACCCCCGGCGCGACCGGCCCCGCCGCCGGACCGGACCTGGGCGAGCTGCAGTACGCCGTCTTCGCCGACCGGCGGCTGCGGCTGCGCTACCGGCACAGCGGGACGCCCGCGCCGGTGGAGTACACCGTCGACCCGTACGGGCTGGTGAGCAAGGCCGCGGTCTGGTACCTGGTGGCCGATCTGCACGGCGAGCCGCGGCTGTTCCGGGCCGACCGGGTGCTGGCCGCCGACACCACCGAGGAGGCGGTGCGGCGCCGGACCGGGGTCGGGCTCGGCGACGTCTGGGCGGTGCTGCGCGAGCAGGTCGAGCGGCTGCCGAAGGACGTGCCGGTGCGGGTGCGGGTCCGGCGCGGACGGCTGGACATGTTCCTGCGCATCCACGGCGGCCGGATCACCGCACCGCCGCCGGAGCCGGGCGCCGGGCCGGCCGAGGAGTGGGCCGAGGTGGCGATGGCCTTCCCGGCCCCGGCGGCCGTCCGGTCGCTGCTGGCCTTCGGCGCGGACGTCGAGGTGCTGGCTCCGCCGGCCGCCCGGCGCGAACTGGCCCGGGCGGCGGCGGAGGCCCTTCGGCTGTACGAGGACAGGCCTTAGGAGCCCGGGTTGGCCCGGACCACGTCCTGGTAGTGGCCGAGGGAGATCGCCGCGAAGTTGTGCAGGCTGTCGGTGCCCGCGGAGAGGTAGCCGTTGTGGCCGGCCGCGCGGGCCGAGGAGATCAGCTCGGAGCCGAAGCCGCTCGCGGCCGGGTCGGCGCCGTGGCCGAGCCCGCCGACCTCCATGAACGGCACGTTGCCGATCCAGTCGCTGGGGTTGCGGGTGGCCCAGAGGTGCACGCCCGCGCCCAGCTCGCCGGTGTTCTGCACGCCCATGCCCGGGCTGCCGAACACCACCAGGTCGGTGATGCCGGAGGTGTCGGACGGCGAGGCGGCCGCGCGCGGGATGTCCGGGGCGGCGGTGCCGCAGACCACCGAGCCGTACGAGTGGCAGAGCAGCGCCGGCGGCGCGTCCGGCCGGGTGGTCTCCTTGAGCCCGGCGAGCAGCCGCTCCAGCCGGGGGGCGGCGACGTCGGCGAGCCGGGAGGTGGCCGCGTCCGGGCCGAGGCCGGAGGGGGTGACGTAGCCGGTCCAGGAGATCACGGCGGTCCGGGTGTCCGGGGCTTGGCGCTGCTCCTCGGCGTGGAGGGCGCGGGCCATGCCGGCCGGGGAGCGCAGCGGGTCGGCCGCCTGGTCGTGGTGGCCGAGGTCGGCGTCCGAGCCGGGGACGAGCACGGAGATCCGCTCGGCGTCGGCGAGGTCGCCCCACACCTCGGTGACCAGGCCGCGGCCGCGCGGGTCGAAGGCCAGGACCTGCCGGTCGGGGGCGAGCAGGTGCTCGACGTCGTTGGCGCGGGAGACGGCCAGCGCGCGGGTGTCGGAGTCCAGCGTGCCGTCGGCGGCGCGGGCCAGGGCCCGGTCGTGCTCGGCGGCCAGGGCGATCCGGTTGGCGCGGTAGCGCAGGTCCAGCGGGGCGCCGTCGTAGTTGCCGACGACCAGCGGGTAGTCCTGGATCAGCCGGTCCAGCTCGGTGGGCGCGAGCGAGGCGAAGAACGCCGCGGCGGCGGCCGGGGTGGTGGTCGCCGGGTCGGGCAGGGAGCGGCCGAAGGAGTGGTCCTCGACCCAGGCGGCGCTGCCGGCCGGAGGCGTGGAGATCGCCAGCTGTTCGGAGGAGACGGCGGCCGCGGCGGCGACGGCCCCGGCGTCGGCGAGCACCGCGCAGCCGGCGAACGCCCCGATCAGTACCCGCTTCCAGCGCCGACGGATGCGCACCGCACCAACTCCCTTGGGGCCCGCACCGTTTCGCGGGCGGTGGTGCCCGGAGGGTGCGATAGCTCTGCTGACTTCCCTGCGCAAGCCTAGGGGGCCCGAAGGGGTGGCGGGAACGCCTAAACTGTGGGATGGCTCACATGAACCGGGGGTGTCCGTCCGACGTCTCCCAGTGGTTCGGACAGTGGTTCGGGGGGTGGCTCGGGAAGTGGCTCGGGACGTGGTTCGTACGGAGCGCGCTCAGGCCTCGGACTCGCCGGTCTCGCCGGACTCGCCGGACCCGTCGGATTCGTCGAACGCGCGGACCAGGCGCTTCGGCGCCGTCCGCCGCCAGGCCTCGGTGACCAGGTCGCGCAGCTCGTCCCGGTCCACCAGGTCCAGCCGGACGCTCACCCAGCCGTGCCGTCCGACGTACGGGGCGGAGGAGAACACCTCGGGCTCGGCGGCGAGCAGTTCGGCCTGGTCCTCGGGGGAGGCCTTGACGGTGACGCGGTCCCCGTCGGGCGCGCCCATCGCGAAGATCCGGCCGCGGACCCGCAGCGTCTCGATGTCCCAGGTCGGCTCCTGGGCGGCCTCCGGCAGGGCCAGGGCCATCGTGCGGAACTCGTCGAACGTCACCATGGCGGCAGGGTAGGGCAGGACACTGACAGCGCGCCCCCGGCGCGCGGCACGGCGCATCGGGGGCGGGTGGCGACGGCCGCAGGGGCGCGGACCGACCAGTCCACGCCCCTGCGGCCGTCGCGCGCCCCGCCGTTCGGAGCAGCCGCACCCGGTGGACCGTCACACCATGCCCAGCGCGTACGCCGCGAACAGCGCCGCCGCGGCCCCGGCCACCGCCTTGCCGCCCCGGGAGAGGGCCGTCCACGGGCCGTCGAACCGGCGGGTGAACCAGCCGACCGCCACCAGCACGGCGCCGAACAGCGGCAGCAGCGCCAGCCGGGCGGCCACCCAGCCGAGCGAGTCGGGCGCCGTGGTCAGCCCCGGGACGGCGCCCAGGCCGGCCGCGCCGGGCACCGCCACCGCGAGCATCGCGCTCTGGTGCCAGCAGAAGATCGTCATCGCCGACAGGTTGACCACCACGACCGGCAGCCAGAGCAGCGGACGGCCGGTCAGCAGCCGGCCCAGCCGCTCCCGCAGCAGCACCGCGGCGCCGCACTGGAACGCCGCCAGGGCGAGCACCAGCAGGGACGGCGGGTGCGAGTTGGTCCGCTCGGCCCCGGGCACGCCGACCATGCTGGCCGGGTAGTGGAAGACCAGCAGCAGCGCGGCGAACAGCGCGCCGCCGCCGAGCAGCAGCACCCGGGCCGCCGGGCGGCCCAGCCGGCCCTGCGCCCAGAGCACGCCCAGCTGGTAGCCGAACAGCCAGCCCGGCAGGATGTTCAGCAGCGCGACCCAGGACGGCACCGCCTCGGCCCACGGCCCGTACCGCAGCAGGTCGACGGCGGCGACCGAGGCCACCAGCAGGCCCGCCGACCAGCCGCCCAGCCGGCGCCCGGCGGCCACGCAGAGCGGGGTGAGGGCCGTCAGCCCCAGGTAGACCCCGATGTACCAGAGCGGCTGCACCACCAGGGTGGCGCCGGTGCGCAGGGTGTCCTCGGGGACGCCGAGCGCGGGCAGCAGCGGGATCAGCGCCGCCCAGACGGCCGCCACCCCGAGCACCGGGCGCAGCAGCCGGACCGTACGGGCCCGCAGCCAGCCGCCGTACGTGACGCCCTTGGCCCGGGCCCGCTCCAGCGAGCGGACCGAGGAGTGGCCGCCGACCAGGAAGAACACCCCGAGCATCTGGAGCACCCAGCTGAGCGGGGCGAAGAAGCCGAGGGTGGAGAGCGGGCTGGCGTTGTGCAGGGCGCCGTCGGGGGAGCGGGTGAAGCCGCCGAGCATCCAGTGGCCGACCGGTACGGCGAGCAGGGCGAGGGCGCGCAGTCCGTCCAGGGCGCGGTCGCGGTCGGCCGGGGTCTTCGCGTCGACCCGGGCGGCGGCGCGGCGCAGGGCGGTGAGCGGTCCGGCGGCGAGCGCTCGGTTGGTGCGGGGCGGGGTGGCGAGGGTGTCGGCCATGGTGGTGCTCCTTCTGGTGCGGGCGGGTCAGGCGCGGCCGAGCGCGACGGCGGCGTAGGAGGCGAGGGAGGCGGTGCCGGGGGCGAAGTAGCCGCTGTGGCCGTGGGATCCGGCGGCGGGCAGCGCGCGGGCGCCGAAGCCGGGGGCGGTCGGGTCGGCGCCGTGGCCGAGGCCGAACAGCCGGACCTTGGGCACGTCGCCGATCCAGTCGGAGTCGTTGCGGGCGGTGGCCCAGAGCGGGACGCCCGGGTCGAGGTCGGCGGCCGAGCCGATGCCCATGCCGGGCGAGCCGAGCACCACCACGCCGGAGGCCTGTGCGGGGGTGGGGCGGGCCAGGCCGCAGACCACCGAGCCGTAGCTGTGGCAGAACACGGTGGGCGGGTCCTGCGGGCGGGTGGTGACGGCGAGTCCGTCGAGCAGCCGGGTGAGGCGGGGGGCGCCGGCCCGGGCCAGGTCCTCGGTGGCGGCGTCCAGGCCGAGGCCGAGCGGGGTGGTGTAGCCGGCCCAGGCGATCACGGCGGTCTGTCCGCCGGTGGCGTCCAGGAGGGCCCGGGCCATGCCGGCCGGGGTGCCGTACGGGTCGGTGGCGCGGTCGAAGCGGAGCAGGTCGGTGTCGGAGCCGGGGACGATCACGGCGGTGCGGCGGGCGGTGGCGAGGTCGCCGTACACCTCGGCGACCTGGCCGCGGCCGCGCGGGTCGAAGGCGAGGATCCGCCGGCCGCCGTCCAGCAGGACGCGGTAGCGCTCGGCGCGGGTGCGGGCGGCCTCGTGGTCCCGCGGGGTGAGGGCGGGGTCGGCGGCCCGGGCGAGTTCGCGGGTGCGCTCGGCGGTCAGCGCCAGGGCGTTGGCCCGGTACCGGAGGGCGACCGGGGCGCCGTCCAGGTTGCCGACCACCAGCGGGTACCGGGCGGCCAGGGCGTCCTGCCGGGCCGGGTCCAGTCCGGCGAAGAACGCGGCGACCCGGGCCGGTTCGGTGGTGGCCGGGTCGGGCAGCCGCAGGCCGAGCGAGGTGTCGGCCGTCCACGCGGCGCTGCCGGGCGGCGGGCCAGTGACCGGGGTCTGGGTGTCGGCGGCCCAGCCGCCCGCGCCGAGCATGATCGCCACTGCCATCGCGGCGCCGGCGATCGCCCGCCCGGCTCGGAACCTGCGCATGTCCGTGCTCCCCCCTCGTCCGTTCGGCCGCCGACTCGGTTCGGCTTCCGACGGGGAGGAAGGTAGGAATGCGACGGCCCCGCGGACGTCACACCGCGGGGCCAACTCCCGGGTGCTACCCGGGTATCAGAGGAGAGAGTATTTACTGACCCGGTGTCACCAGGCCGGACTCGTAGGCCAGGACCACCGCCTGGGCGCGGTCGCGCAGGCCGAGCTTGGCGAGGATGCGCCCGATGTGGGTCTTGACGGTCTGCTCGGCGAGGACCAGCCCGGCGGCTATCTCCTGGTTGGACAGGCCGCGGGCGATCAGCCCCAGCACCTCGGTCTCGCGCGGGGTCAGGCCGTTGAGCCGCACCTTGGGGTCGCGGCGCCTGGCCGGGCGGGTGCGGGCGAAGTCCTCGATCAGCCGGCGGGTCACCGAGGGGGCGAGCAGCGCCTCGCCGGCCGCGACCACCCGGACCGCGGCGATCAGGTCGGCCGGCGGGGCGTCCTTGAGCAGGAAGCCGCTGGCCCCGGCGCGCAGCGCCTCGTACACGTAGTCGTCGACGTCGAAGGTGGTCAGCATCAGCACCTTGGGCCGGTGGGCGCCGGGCACGGCCGGGTCGAGCAGCCGCCGGGCCGCCTCCAGGCCGTCCATGACGGGCATCCGGACGTCCATCAGCACCAGGTCCGGGTGGGTGCGGCCGTTGACCTCCAGGGCCTGGGCGCCGTCCGCCGCGTCCCCCACCACGTCGATGTCGCTCTGGGCGTTGAGCAGGGCCGCGAAGCCCGCGCGCACCATGGCCTGGTCGTCGACGATGATCACGCGGATGGTCATGCGGTGGTCTCCTAGGGAGTGTCGGTGTCGGGGCGGTCGACGGGCAGGACGGCGGCCACCTTGAAGCCGCCGTCCGGCAGCGGGCCGGTGTCCAGCCTGCCATCGACCAGCCGGACGCGTTCGCGCATTCCGACCAGCCCCTGCCCGGTGCCCTCGACCGAGGCCTCCAGCGACTCGGTGCGCTGCGGCGGGGGCGCGTTGACCACCGTCACCAGCAGCGCCGGGCCGTCCGTGGTCAGGGACACCCAGGTCCGCGCGCCGGGGGCGTGCCGCACCACGTTGGCCAGTGCCTCCTGCACGATCCGGTAGGCGGACAGGCCGACGGCCTGCGGTGCCAGGTCCAGCAGGTCCACCAGGCCCGGTTCCACCGTCAGTTCGGCCGGCACCCCGGCTCGGCCCACCGTCTCGACCAGCTGGGCGAGTTGGCCCACTCCGGGCTGCGGGGCCCGCTCCCCGCCGGACTCCTCGCTGCGCAGCACGCCGAGCAGCCGGCGCATCTCGGCCAGCGACTCGCGGGCGGTGCCGGCTATCGCGGTGAACTCCTCGGCGGCCTCGTCCGGCACCCCGGTGATCCGGTACGGCGCGCTGGCCGCCTGCACCGCGATGACCGACATGTGGTGCGCGACCACGTCGTGCAACTCCCGTGCGATCCGGGCGCGTTCCTCCAGCAGGGTGCGGCGTTCGCGCTCGACCTCGCTGATCTGCTCCTGCTCGCTGAGCAGCCGGCGCGCCTCGGCGCGGTCCCGGACGGCCCAGCCGAGCAGCAGCACGGCGCCGCTGAGCGCGATCAGCAGCATGGTGGTGCCGTCGCCGGAGCGGGGCAGGCCGAGCGTGGTGGTGAGCGCGGTGAGCGCGATGGTGGCGAGCCAGACCGAGAGCAGGGTGGCCCGGCTCTCCCGCAGTGCCAGGGCGATCAGCAGGAAGAGGTACGAGAGGATCATCGGCGCGGTCCACGGCCAGGTGCCGCCGTGCTGCTCGTACCGGGCGGTGATGGTGGCGGTGGCGACCAGGGTGCCCGCGCTGATCCACCAGGCGGCCAGCGGCCGGGTGATGGCGAGCAGCAGCGGCACCGTCTGGGCGACGGTGAGCGCGCCGGCCACCGGGAGCACCAGGCCGAAGAAGCCGACCAGGGTGGCGATCCCGGCGGGGATCAGCGAGGACAGCATGATCAGGACGACGGCGTACGGCAGCCGACGCACCCAGCGCCGGGGCGACTTCCCGAGCAGCGGGGTGTGGCCGCCGCTCGGGGTGGTCAGGTGGTGTCGGAAGGTGCCCAGCAGGCGCAGGGCGTACGGGCGGAGGTCGGCGGCGGTGAGGTTCTTCATCGCGGGCCAGCCTAGGAGGGCGGGCCCCGCCGGGCGTCGCACTGGAGCCCGAACTTCCGGGTGCTACCGGGGTACCGGGTGATACCCCGGTATGAGGCGGGTGGGCCGCCGGGGGCTACGCGGGGGCGTGCCAGTGGCCGGCCAGGGCCGGGCCGAGCTGGTCGAAGTGGCGCTCGATCACCGCGACCATGCCCTCGGGGCCGGCCGGCTCGTGCTCGGCGCTCCAGGAGAGGTGGGCCAGGCGCAGCAGGCCGCCGAAGACGGCGGCGAGCACGGCCGGGCGCAGGTCCTCGGCCGGGTCCAGCCCCTCGCGTTCGGCGAGCACCCGGACCACCAGCCGTTCCTGCTCGTTGACCCGCCGCAGGTGGGCGGCGAGCAGCGGGGGCGTCTCCTCGATCATCCGCATGAGTTCGAGGGCGCTGTGGATCGAGCCGGGGCCGGAGGCCTCCTCGCTGCCGAGGTCGTGCCAGGCCTTGACGATCGAGGCGCGCAGGGCCTGGAGCGGGGTCTCCTCGGCCGGGCGGTGGCGCAGGCACTCCATGAAGTAGTCCTCGGCCACGGCCATCACGGCGAGCGCGACCTCGTCCTTGTTGGCGAAGTAGCGGAAGAAGGTGCGCTGGGAGACGTCGACGGCGGAGGCGATCTCGTCGACGGTCGTCCGGGCGAAGCCCTGCCGGAGGAAGAGCGTGTGGGCGGCCTGGATCAGGGCGTACCGGGTCTGCTGCTTCTTGCGCTCGCGCAGTCCGGGCGTGCGCCCGGGGCCCTCCGGGGCGTCGGTGGTGCGGGGGGTGCGAGCGGCCATGAGCAGGGGCCTTCCGGAGGGCTGGGTACGGCGGTGGGAACACGATCCTAGCGCTCTGACAAATGTCAGTAATGGCCAGAAGTCACCGTTTGCCGAATGTCAGTGGCTGACATAACCTGCCGAGGTGGCGCCCGTCGGGCCGGGGCACCTGTGGGGACGGGTGGGCCGGGGCGCCACGACCACGTCCCGCACCCCAGCCACGCCCCCGGAGGGCACTGATGAGCCAGTCCGTCGTGAAGAACTCCGAGGCGGACGCACCGCCGCCGAACCCGCCGTCGGGGGGCGGCCTCAAGGGGCACCCCTGGCTGACCCTGCTGACCGTCGCGGTCGGCGTCATGATGGTCGCGCTGGACGGCACGATCGTCGCCATCGCCAACCCGGTGATCCAGGAGAAGCTGCACGCGGCGCCCGCCGAGATCCAGTGGGTCACCAGCGGCTACCTGCTGGCCCTGGCGGTCTTCCTGATCACCGCCGGCAAGATCGGCGACCGCTTCGGCCACAAGGCCACCTTCCTGGTCGGCGCGGTGGGCTTCGCCGTGACCTCGGCCGCGATCGGCTTCGCCGGCAACATCCAGACCGTGATCGCCTTCCGGGTGCTCCAGGGCCTGTTCGGCGCGCTGCTCCAGCCGGCCGCGCTCGGCCTGCTGCGCGGGGCCTTCCCGGCCGAGCGGCTGAACATGGCGATCGGCATCTGGGGCGGCGTGATCGGCGCCTCCACCGCGGCCGGCCCGATCGTCGGCGGCCTGCTGGTCGAGCACGTCAACTGGGAGTCGGTGTTCTTCATCAACGTCCCGGTCGGCCTGATCGCGCTGGCGCTGGGCCTGTGGATCCTGCGGGACGTCCGGGCCGAGAAGGCCGCCAAGTCCTTCGACCTGCCCGGCATCGCGCTGCTCTCGGTGGGGATGTTCGCGCTGGTCTTCGGCATCATCAAGGCCCCCGAGTGGGGCTGGGGCGACGGGCGGACGCTGCTGTTCCTCGGTGGCGCGGTGGTCCTGATGGTGCTGTTCGCGCTCTGGCAGGGAAAGGCCCGCGAGCCGCTGGTGCCGCTCGGCCTGTTCCGCTCGGTGCCGCTGTCGGCGGGCGTGCTGCTGATGGCGCTGATGGCCTTCGCGTTCTTCGGCGCGATCTTCTTCGTGACCTTCTACCTCCAGAACGTGCACCAGCAAAAACCGGTTGACGCAGGCGTTCACCTGCTGCCGATGACCGGCATGATGATCGTCGGCTCGCCGCTGGCCGGCCTGGCGATCGGGAAGCTGGGCCCGCGCATCCCGATCGTGGCCGGGATGCTGATCACCACCGTCGCGATGTACGGCATGTCCACCCTGGACACCGGCTCCGGCAACGGCGTGATGTCGCTCTGGTTCGTCCTGATGGGCCTCGGCATCAGCCCGGTCATGGTCGGCGCCACCGAGGTGATCGTCGGCAACGCCCCGCTGGAGCTCTCCGGCGTGGCCGGCGGCCTCCAGCAGGCCGCGATGCAGGTCGGCGGCAGCCTCGGCACCGCGGTGCTGGGCGCCCTGATGGCCGCCAAGGTCGGCGACGTGCTGCCGGGCAACTGGGCCAAGGCCGGCCTGCCGCCGGTCGAGGGCGCGGCGGGCGAGGGCCTCAAGCAGGCCGCCCAGCTCGGCATCGCCCCGCCGGCCCCGGCCGGCACCCCGCAGCAGGCGGTGGACACGATGGCCGGCGCCGTCCACGAGTCCTTCGTGAGCGGCATGTCGCTCGCCTTCGCGGTGGCCTCCGTGGTGGCCCTCGCCGCCGCCGCGCTCGGCCTGCTCACCCGCCGCGGCACCACCGACGCGGGCCCGTCCGTGCACATCTGACGGCCCCACGGCCCCACGGCCCCGCCACACGCCACACGCCACGGCCCCGGACTCCTCGGAGTCCGGGGCCGTCGTGGTGCCCGGGCGGCGGGTGCCCCCGCGCGTCAGGCGCGGCTGAGGGCCACCAGCGGGACGGTCCTGGCGGTGGTGCGGTAGCCGGCGAACTGGGGCTGGGCGGCGATCTGACGGGCCCAGAGCGCGTCGTGCTCGGCCGGGTCGAGCGGGGCCGCCAGGGCCGGGTAGCGCTCGGCGCCGACCTCGACGGTCACCTCGGGGTGGGCGACCAGGTTGCGGTACCAGAGCGGGTCCTGCTCGCTGCCGCCGTTGGAGGCGAAGACCACCAGCCGCCCGCCGTCCGGCAGGTAGACCAGGGGAGTGGTGCGCGGCTCGCCGCTGCGGGCGCCGACCACGGTGAGCAGGAGGACCGGCGCGTCGGCGAGCGGGCCGCCGACGGCCCCCTGCCGGGTGCGGAACTCCGCGATCACGTTCCGGTTGAACTCGCCCGCGCCGTCGGCGGGTTCGGGGTGCCGCCCGGAGCGCCCGGGCCTCGTCTCGTCGGTCATGACGCCGAGCCTAGGACCTCACACCGGTGTGAGGGTCAAGAACACGACGGACGGCGAAGGGCCGGACCCCCCGTACGGAGATCCGGCCCCTCGGTGCCTCAGTGCCTACGGGCCGGTCAGGCGTCGCCGCCGGCGGCACCCGGGTCGGCCGCGGCCACGTCGAGCAGCTGGTAGCGGTCGATCGCGTCCTTCAGCGCCGAGCGGTCGATCCTGCCCTGCTTGGCGAGCTCGGTGAGCACCCCCAGGACGACCGACTGCGCGTCGATGTGGAAGAAGCGACGGGCCGCGCCACGGGTGTCGGCGAAGCCGAAGCCGTCGGCGCCCAGCGACTGGTACTGACCCGGCACCCAGCGGGCGATCTGGTCCGGCACCGCGCGCATCCAGTCGGACACCGCGACGACCGGGCCCTCGGCACCCTGGAGCTTCTGGGTGACGTACGGCACGCGCTGCTGCTCCTCGGGGTGCAGCAGGTTGAACTCCTCGGCCTCCACCGCGTCGCGGCGCAGCTCGTTCCAGGAGGTCGCGGACCAGACGTCGGCCTTGACGTTCCACTCCTCGGCGAGGATGCGCTGGGCCTCCAGGGCCCACGGCACGGCCACGCCGGAGGCGAGGATCTGGGCCGGGATCTGGCCCGCGGTGCCCGGCGCGTACTTGTGCAGACCCTTGAGGATGCCCTCGACGTCCACGTTCTCGGGCTCGGCCGGCATCTTGATCGGCTCGTTGTAGACGGTCATGTAGTAGAACACGTCCTCGCCGTGCGGGTGCTCGGCGCTGGAGCCGTACATCCGCCGCAGGCCGTCCTGGACGATGTGCGCGATCTCGAAGCCGTACGCCGGGTCGTACGCGACGACACCCGGGTTGGTCGAGGCCAGCAGGTGCGAGTGGCCGTCGGCGTGCTGCAGGCCCTCACCGGTCAGCGTGGTGCGGCCGGCGGTGGCGCCGATCACGAAGCCGCGGGCCAGCTGGTCGGCCATCTGCCAGAACTGGTCGCCGGTGCGCTGGAACCCGAACATCGAGTAGAAGACGTACACCGGGATCAGCGGCTCGCCGTGGGTCGCGTAGGACGAGCCGGCGGCGATCAGCGAGGCGGTACAGCCGGCCTCGGAGATGCCGTCGTGCAGCATCTGGCCGGTCGGCGACTCCTTGTAGGCGAGGAGCAGGTCCCGGTCGACCGACTCGTAGGTCTGGCCGAGCGGGTTGTAGATCTTCGCCGACGGGAACAGCGAGTCCATGCCGAAGGTGCGGTACTCGTCCGGCGCGATCGGCACGAAGCGGTTGCCGATGCCCTTGTCCCGCATGAGGTCCTTGAGCACCCGGACGAACGCCATGGTGGTGGCGATGGTCTGGTTGCCGGAACCCTTCTTGACCGCCTTGTACGCGTCGTCGCCGGGCAGTTCCAGCTTGCGCGGGCGCACCTTGCGGGTCGGCACGTAGCCGCCCAGCTCGCTGCGGCGGTCGTGCATGTACTGGATCTCTTCCGAGTCGCGGCCCGGGTGGTAGTAGGGCGGGTAGCCCTCGTCCAGCTGCTTGTCGGTGATCGGCAGGTGCAGCCGGTCGCGGAAGCGCTTGAGGTCCTCGACCGTCAGCTTCTTCATCTGGTGGGTGGCGTTGCGGCCCTCGAAGTTGGGGCCCAGCGTCCAGCCCTTGACCGTCTGCGCCAGGATGACCGTCGGCTGGCCCTTGTGCTCGCGGGCCGCCTTGAACGCCGCGTAGATCTTCTTGTGGTCGTGGCCGCCGCGACCCAGGTGCTGGATCTGCTGGTCGGTCATGTTCTCGACCATGGCGCGCAGGCGCAGGTCGCCGCCGAAGAAGTGCTCGCGGATGTACTGGCCGGTCTCGGTGGCGTAGGTCTGGAACTGGCCGTCCACCGTGGTGTTCAGCTTGTTGACCAGGACGCCGTCGCGGTCCTGCGCGAGCAGCGGGTCCCAGCTGCGGTCCCAGACCAGCTTGATCACGTTCCAGCCGGCGCCCCGGAACTGGGACTCCAGCTCCTGGATGATCTTGCCGTTGCCGCGGACCGGGCCGTCCAGGCGCTGCAGGTTGCAGTTGACCACGAAGGTCAGGTTGTCCAGGCCCTCGCGGGCGGCCAGCGACAGCTGGCCGAGCGACTCGGGCTCGTCCATCTCGCCGTCGCCCAGGAAGGCGTAGACCTGCGAGTCCGAGGTGTCCTTGATGCCCCGGTGCTCCAGGTAGCGGTTCATCCGCGCCTGGTAGATCGCACCGAGCGGGCCGAGGCCCATCGAGACGGTCGGGAACTCCCAGAAGTCCGGCATCAGCCGCGGGTGCGGGTAGCTGGAGAGGCCGTACGGGGCCTTCGACTTCTCCTGGCGGAACGCGTCGAGCTGCTGCTCGGTGAGCCGGTCCAGCAGGAAGGCGCGGGCGTAGATGCCGGGGGAGGCGTGACCCTGGAAGAAGATCTGGTCGCCCGACTCGCCCTCGGCGTCCTTGCCGCGGAAGAAGTAGTTGAAGCCGACGTCGTAGAGCGACGCGGAGGAGGCGAAGGTGGCGATGTGGCCACCGACGCCGATGCCGGGGCGCTGCGCCCGGGAGACCATGACGGCCGCGTTCCACCTGGTCGCGTTGAGGATCTTCCGCTCGATCTCCTCGTTGCCGGGGAAGAACGGCTCGTCCTTGGTCGCGATGGTGTTGACGTAGTCCGTGCTGCGCATCTCGGGCACGGCGACACGCTTCTCGCGGGCGCGCTCGATCAGCCGCAGCATCAGGTAACGGGCACGCTCACGCCCCCGCTCGTCGATGGCCGCATCGAGCGACTCCAGCCATTCCGCGGTCTCCTCGGGATCGAAGTCCGGGACCTGACTCGGAAGGCCGCCAATGATGATCGGGTTGCGATCGGATCCGGAAGCCACGCTGTTCCTTCACTGTCGGTCGAAACTGAGGTGTGTCGCGCCGCCTCCATCGTGCTACCGCGCTCGGAGATCCGTCATCTCTACCGATCGGTAACCGTTCCGCCCGCTGGGCGGCCCGGTCTGGCGGTGTGTGGTGCGGGCGTCTCCGTCCGCTCCGCACACCCCCGGGTGTTACGAAAAGAGGTGGTCCGACCTGGTGTCCCGTCCGCCCGATGGCGGGCGGCCGGGGTGAGGGCCAACAGGAGACTCTACGCCCGCGCACGCGCGGACCCCGAATGCCGTTCGCATCTCGGGCACACGTACGGCCTGTGGGCCGGGACCACCCGAAGCATCCTCGGCCCATGCAGAAAAGGGCAAATCGGTGTGATTCCCGACACGTCCCACGGCGTGTTCCGGTGCGACACGTCAACCTTTGGAGGGGATCGGGGGTCGGGTACTTGCGCGAACCGCCGCGCCCGTGTGGACTACGGCCACAGCCTCGGCATGGATGCCGAGCCGAATACTGGAGGTTATTCCCGTGAGCGCGACCGCGGACCCCGCGGACAAGTCCAACCCGGCGACCCGTCTCGGCTTCGAAGAGGGCCAGATCATCCAGGAGCTGGGGTACGACGAAGACACTGACCAGGACCTCCGCGAAGGCATCGAGGAGCTCACCGGGACGGATCTCGTCGACGAGGACTACGACGACGTCGCCGACGCCGTCCTGCTGTGGCACCGCGACGACGACGGGGACCTCACCGACGCCCTCGTCGACGCGCTGGAGTACCTGGCGGAGGGCGGCCTCATCTGGCTGATGACGCCCAAGACCGGGCGGGACGGCCACATCGAGGCGTCCGACATCAACGACTCGGCCAAGACCGCCGGTCTCTCCCAGACCAGCTCGATCAACATCGTCAAGGACTGGGCGGCCACCCGGCTCGCGACCAAGTCCACGGCGAAGCAGAGCGGCGGCAAGCGCTGAGCGGGCTCTGAAGTCCCCGCAC
>NZ_JBHVET010000121.1:0-15342 GCF_042802135.1 Kitasatospora sp. NPDC057512 | reverse complement strand
GCCGACCCGGTGGTCGTCGAGGAAGGGTTCGGCGCCGGTGAACGTCGAGGTGTAGCGCTGCTGCGCCAGGTCGGAGGTGTTGCGGTGGACGAGGGGGTGCAGGTGCCCGGTGGCGGCGGGGGCGACGGGCTCCGGCACGCGGTACCAGTGCCGGTCCCGCGCGAACGGGTAGGTGGGCAGCCGCACCCGCCGGGCGCCGGGGTGGTGCGGCCAGGTCGCGTCCCCGCCCGCCAGCCAGTCGGCGACCGCCGTCATGAGTTCGGGGCCGGCGCCGGCGGGGTTGGCGGCCTCGCCCGCCGGGAGCTCGCCGGACACCAGCGTCCCCAGCGCGGCGACGAGTTGGTCCCGGTCGGCGACGACGAGCGCCGCCCGGAAGGCCAGCGGTTCGCGGCCCACCCGCAGGGTGTGGGCGATGTCGGCCGGCGCCTGGTGCGGCAGCAGCGCGGACTCCGGCGCGAGCAGGTGCTCGCGCAGCAGTCCGGCGAGCACGCGCAGCCGCTCGGGGCCGCGCGCCGACAGCGGGACGACGTACGGGCCCGGCGCGCCGGCCGCGGCGGTACGGGGGTGCGGTTCCTCCGGCAGGCCGTGCGGTTCCTCCAGCAGCACGTGGGCGTTGGTCCCGCCGAACCCGAAGGAGCTGACGCCGGCCCGGCGGGGCGCGCCGTCCACGGCCGGCCAGGGCCGGGTCCCGTCGACGATGTAGAAGGGGCTGCCGGCCAGGTTGATCAGCGGGTTCAGGTTCCGGAAGTTGACGGTCGCGGGCAGCACCCCGGCCGTCATGGCGGCGACGACCTTCACCATGCCCGCCACTCCGGCGGCGGATTCCAGGTGCCCGATGTTGGTCTTGACCGAGCCGATGCCGGTGGTGCCCGGGTCGGGCTCGGTCCCCGCGGCCTCGTGCAGGTTCCGGAAGGCGCGCTTGAGGCCGACGATCTCGATCGGGTCCCCGACCGGGGTGCCCGGCCCGTGCGCCTCGATGTAGCCGACGGTCCCGGGCGCGACGCCGGCCCGGGTGTAGACGTCCTCGATCAGCGCGGCCTGGGCGGTCGGGCTGGTCACGGTCAGCGAGTTGGTCCGGCCGCCGTGGTTGGTGCCGACGCCCTTGATCACCCCGTGGATCGGGTCGCCGTCCGCGATCGCCCGGGCGAGCGGCTTGAGCAGCAGGACCGCCCCGCCCTCGCCCCGGACGAACCCGTCGGCGCCCTCGTCGAAGGCCTGCGCCCGGCCGGTCGGCGAGAGCATGCCGGCCTTGCTGAAGGCCACGAAGTGCTTCGGGGACCAGCACAGGTTGACGCCGCCGGCCAGCGCCAGGTCGCAGTCCCCGTTGTTGAGCGCGGTCACGGCCTCGTAGACGGACACCAGGGAGCTGGAGCAGGCGGTGTCGTTGGTGATGCTCGGGCCGTGGAGGTCGAAGTGGTACGAGAGCCGGTTGGCGACGATCGAGTACGCCGTTCCGGTCGGGAAGTAGGCGTCGGTCGCCACGTCGTCGCGCTCGATGAGTTCGGCGTAGTCGGCGTGGCAGACGCCCATGAAGACCCCGGTGCGGCTGCCCGCGAGCTCGCTCGCCCGGTAGCCCGCGTCCTCGACGGCCTTCCAGGCGAGTTCGAGGGCGAACCGCTGCTGCGGGTCCATCGTCTCGGCCTCGCGCGGGGAGATGGCGAAGAAGGCGGCGTCGAAGCGGTCCGCGTCCTCGATGAACCCGGCCCAGATGCTGTTGGTCCGTTCGCCGCCGTTGCGCGGGTCCCCGAAGTAGCGTTCCTTGGACCACCGTTCGGCGGGGACCTCGGTGATCAGGGAGCGTCCGGCGGCGAGGTGGTCGAAGAGCGTGGCGAGGGTGTCGGCCCCGGGGAAGCGCAGGGCGAGTCCGATGATGGCGGTGCCGTCGGTGGTCACCGGGCCTCCTTGCCGGTCCGGGCGGCGTGGCGCCGGTCCACGGTCACTTTCAGGTCGAGCGCCGGGGCCTGGGGCCCGCCGGTCCGGCCGGCGCCGTCGAGCACGAACCGCCGGTGGAGCACGGCGGTGGTGAGCAGGTAGAGGAAGGCCTGGTCCTCCTTGGTGCTCACGTCCTCGGCGGGCGACGCCATGATCCGGTCCGTCAGGCGGCGGGCGAACCGCTGGTCCAGGAAGTCGAGTTTGCCCAACTCGGCGTCGGACAGGACGAGTTCCAGGTAGTCCGGGCGGTGCTCCTTGAACACCTCGCTGCCCGGGGCGCGGTAGGGCTGCTTGGGGCGGTCCGTGGTCCACCGCGGCAGCTCGGCGCGGAACGCCTTCTTCAGGACGGCCTTCTCGTTCCACCCGTCGTCGAAGCGGAGGTTGACCGAGGAGGCGGCCCGGACCACCGCCGGGTCGAGGAACGGGCAGCGGTTCTCCACGCTGTGCGCCAGGGCGACGCGCTCGCCCTGGGTCGAGAGCAGGAAGCCGGGCAGCAGGGTCTTGTACTCCAGCCACTGGGCTTTCTGCACCGCGGACATGGCCTGGTAGCCGGGTGCCCGGGCGACCAGGTCGAGCAGGTCGGCGAACGGGTCCTCCCGGGAGGCGAGCAGCCGGGCCGCGAACCTGCCGTTCTGGTAGCGCAGTTCGTGGGAGAACAGGCCGGGCAGCCGCTCCGTGGCGAACTGCTGGTACAGGCCGGGCAGATGGCCCTGGTGGGCCGGGCCGAAGTGCGCCAACTCCGGGTGCAGGGTGGCGAGTCCGGCGCGCCGCTCGGCGTCGGTGAGCCCGTGCCAGCGTTCGCGCAGCATGGTCTCGCGGAACAGGGAGTAGCCGAGGAAGGCCTCGTCGGAGCCCTCGCCGCTGAGCACGGTCTTGATGCCGGCGTCGCGGACGTGGCGGGAGAGCAGGAACATCGGGACGAAGGACGTCCGGAAGGCGGGCACCTCGGCGTGGTACACCGCGGACAGGAGGTTGTCGGCGATGTCCGCGCCGGTGACCGGGAGGGCGGAGTGCACGGTGCCCAGGTGCTCGGCGACCAGCAGCTGGCTGTCGGACTCGTCGAAGTTCTTGTCCCGGAAGGCCACCGAGAAGGTGCGGACCTGGTGCCGGGACAGCCGGGTGGCGAGGCTGGTCACCACGGAGGAGTCGAGGCCGCCGCTGAGGTAGACGCCGACCTCCACGTCGGAGCGCAGGCGCAGCTCCACCGCGGTGCGCAGGCTCTCCCGGACGAACGCGACCGCCTCCCGCTCGGTGCCGTCGAAGCCCGGTACGTCGAAGGAGAGTTCCTCGTACGCGCGTGGTGAGCGCCGGTCGCCCCCGGCCTCCAGGTAGCAGCCCATGGGCAGTTGGCGGACGCCGGCGAACGGCGTGCGGTCGGGCAGCGGCGTCCACACCGCGTAGATCGACGCGAGGTCCCGCGGGGAGAGCTCGAAGCGGAAGCCGGGGAACGCGCCGAAGGCCTTCGCCTCGGAGGCGAACAGGAGGGCGCCGCCGTGCTCGGCGTAGTACAGCGGGCGCTTGCCGTACCGGTCGCGGGCCAGGACGAGCCCGCCGGTCGCGGTGTCCCTGATCGCGAGCGCGAAGGGGCCGTTGAAGCGGGCGAAGCAGGCCGGACCCCACTGGATCCAGGCCTGGAGGGCGACTTCGGTGTCGGAGTGGTCGGTGCGGAACGGGCGGCCCAGGCCCTCCAGTTCCGCGCGCAGTTCGACGTGGTTGTAGATCTCGCCGTTGAAGCAGATCCAGTAGCGCTCCGTCGGGTCCGACATCGGCTGGGCGCCGTCGGCGGGATCGACGATCGCCAGCCGGACGGTGCCCATCGCGAGCCCGTCGTCCAGGTAGTAGCCGGCCTGGTCCGGTCCGCGGTGGCGGATGGTCGAGAGCATCGAGGTGACGACCTGGTCCGGTGCTCCGGTCAGTGGTGGGTCCGCGAGGAACCCGGCGATTCCGCACATGGCAGTCCCCCTATTTCCCGGCGAGTTTCTTCTGGACGAATTCATCGATCGCGTTGAGCGATACGAGGACGTTCATGAGGATCTCGTCGCCGTCGAGGGCCAGCGAGAACTCGGACTCCAGGAAGCGCATCATCCTGACGTAGCCGAAGGAGTCGATGACCCCGGCCTTGAACAGGTCGGTGTCCGGGGTGGTCTCGTCGTCGAACTCGAAGAGGAAGCGCTCCTCCAGGTACGTCCGGATCGTGTCCGTCGTCGATGTCATCGTTCAGGCTCCAGACGTTATTTTGTCGACCATGCGGGTGAGGGAGGTGCCCCCGATCTCGGTGAACTCCACGTCGTCGTCCCGGTCGAGGAGACTTCGTACGCAGTCGGTCCAGCGCACCGGGGCGACGAGCTGTTCGGCCAGCAGCCGGGCGGTCTCCTCCGGCCGGTGCGGCCGGGCGGTGACATTGGAGACGACCGGCGTGCGGGGTGCGGCGAACGCGAAGCCGGTGAGGAATTCCGCGAAGCGCACGCGGGCCGGCTCCATGTAGCGGGAGTGGAACGGCGCGCTCACCCTCAGGCGGGCGACCCGGATCCCGTTCTCCTCCAGGCAGTCGACCGCGGCGGCCAGCACGGGGGGAGTGGCCGCGATGACGAGTTGTGACGGGGTGTTCAGGCCGGCGATGTCGACGCCGTCGATCCCGTGGTCGGCGAGGATCTCCAGCAGCCGCTCCTCGGGGGTGTCGAGGACGGCGGCCATGCCCCCGTCGGAGGCCGCGGCCATGAGTTCGCCGCGCCTGGCGACCAGCCGGAGCCCGGTCTCGAAGTCGAACACCCCGGCGGCCAGCAGGGCGTTGTACTCGCCGAGGCTGTGCCCCAGGTAGACGTCCGCCGGGCGGTCCTCCCGGTGGGTGCGCTCGAAACCGTGCAGGGCGTTGACGACGAAGATCGCCGGCTGGGTGTACTCGGTCCGGGAGAGCAGGCCGTCCGGGTCCTCGGTGCACAGGGCGGCGAGGTCGTACCCCAGCAGGTCGGAGGCGAATCCGACCAGCCCTGGGTAGCGTTCGAGGACCTCGGCGCCCATTCCCTTGTGCTGGCTGCCCTGGCCGGCGAAGAGCATGGCGAACACGGCATTCCTCCGACGGGTGTCGCGGGGATGAGGGGGTGTGGCAGGGGGTGCGCGCCCGGTCTCACAGACGGCAGGCCGGGACCACCGACCTGAGCACGTTCAGGACCGCCCGGCCGCGCCGGTCGAGGGCGAGGCCGGGGGCGGCGGCCACGCCGAGCGACGCGGTCGGCGCGTCCCCGGCGAGTTCCACCGAGCGGATCCGGCCGCCGTCCAACGTCGTGGCCCGGTGGGCGCGCTGGTGGACGAGGGCGAACCCGCACCCGGCGGCCACCAGGCCGCGGACGGTCTCCGGCCCGGTGGCGGTGACCACCGGTGGCAGCGGAACGCCGACGTCGGCGAAGAACTTCTCGAAGTGGAGCAGCAGCGGCGGGTCGTCGAGGGCGACGAACGGCCGCTCGGCGAGCTCGGCCAGGCGGACGGGGCCGGCCCGGCCGCACGGGTCCTCGTCCGCGACGAGCGCCCGCACGGGCAGCTCGGCCAGCGGGACGAACCGGGAGCCGCCGCTCAGGAAGTCGTAGGTGACGGCCAGTTCGCACTGCCCTTCCCGGAGCAGGGCCAGCAGCTGGTCGGCCGGCTCCTCCCGGGTGGTCAGCCGCAGGCCCGCGTGGCGTTCCGCGGTGATCCGGTGGGTCTGGGGGAGCAGGAACGGGGCGACCGGGGTGAGGAACCCGACGTCGAGCCGGCCCTCGATGCCGCCGGCCAGCGCGTCCCCCTGCTCCTGGAGGCTCCTGGCCTGTCCCAGCAGCGCGCGGGCGCCGAGGAGCAGGTCCCGCCCGTTCGGGGTGAGGGTGACCCCGCGGGCGTGGTGGCGCAGCAGCAGTTGCACGCCGAGTTGGCGTTCCAGCCGCATGATGGCCGAGGAGACGGTCGATTGCGCGGCTCTGAGCTTCTCGGCCGCTTCCGAGATGTTTCCGAGTTCGGCCGATTCCACGAAATAGCGCAACTGCGTGAGGCTGAAGTCCAGGCGGTCGGTCATTCTTCACGTCCGGAGTGATTTCTCGGTCGGTCGGATCGTGTGGGTGCGGTTCGCGCGCGTTCCGGCCGCTTCAGGTCCGGTGCGGGTTCCACCGGGAGCGTCTGGGCGTACGCGGCGCGGTTCCGGCGCCGGGACAGTGGAACCGTGGCAGGCGGTACCGGTCGTACGTGTGCGATGGCGACATGGCGGGGCTCTTCTCTGGCTTCGGGGAGCGAGGAGAACACTGTCGAGCGGGTATCGCGGAACGCTGTGTGTCATGCGCGTGTCAAGAAAGTAAAAGGCGCAGGCCAAAGGGTTGTGGCCAGGGGTGTGCAGGAAGGTTCAAGGATGCACACGGAACGAAGCGCTTCGCTCACCTTAGGCGACAGGCTGACCGTGGAACAAGGTCGCCCTGGGGCCGGGATGTGAGGAACTCGCGCGCGTATCCGGCGGGCCGGATTCCGCGGGCCGGGCCGTACGGGGGCGTCCGAGGCCGTGCCGTACGGGATCGTCCGGGGTCGGACCGTCCGAGATCCGTCCGAGATCCGTCCGGGGTCGTCCGGGGTCGGATCGTCGGGGGCCGTCCGGGGCCGGAAACGGCGAGCGGCCCGCCCGGTGTCGTGGAGGACACCGGACGGGCCGCGTACTACGCACCCGAGCAACCCCTGCGCGTCAGTGCACCAGCACCGGCACGTCGTTCTCGGCCGCCGTGCCCGCGTCCGAGCCCGCCGAGGCACCCGGCCGGCCGGCGTTGATGAAGGTGAAGGCGACCGCGCCGGCCGCCACCAGGATCCCGAAGGACACCCAGATCGCGGTCGAGAAGCCGTGCACCATGCCCTGGAACTGCAGCGCCTTGGCGGCCTCCGGCGAGGCGGCGGCCGCGGCGGTGGCGTGCGAGGCCAGCCAGCCGGTGGTCGCGCTGGCCGCGATGGTGTTCAGCAGCGCGGTGCCGATGGCGCCGCCGACCTGCTGCGAGGTGTTGACCATCGCCGAGGCCACACCCGCGTCGCGCGGCTGGACGCCGTGCGTGGCGAGGCTCATGGCCGGCATGAACGCGGTGCCCATGCCGAGGCCCATCAGGACGAGGCCGGGCAGGATCAGCGCCGGGTAGGAGGTGTCCAGGCCGATGTGGGTCAGCAGGAACATGCCGGCCGAGGCGACCAGGAAGCCGGGCGCCATCAGGTAGCGGGCCGGGACCCGGGTCATCAGCCGGGCGCCGATCTGGGTCGAGCCGGTGATCATGCCCGCCACCATCGGCAGGAAGGCCACGCCGGTCAGCACCGGGCTGTAGCCGAGCACGATCTGCAGGTAGTAGGTCAGGAAGAGGAACAGACCGAACATGCCGATCACGGCCATGCCCAGCGACAGGTACACCCCGCCGCGGTTGCGGTCGAGCACCACGCGAAGCGGCAGCAGCGGGGCCTTGACCCGGAGCTCCACCAGCACGAAGGCGGCCAGCAGCACGGCGGCCGCGACGAACAGGCCGACGGTGGTGCCGGACGACCAGCCGTCCGACTCGGCGCGGGTGAAGCCGTAGACCAGCGAGACCAGGCCGGTGGTCACCAGCAGCACGCCGGGGACGTCCAGCCGGTTGCGGTTGCGGCCCTCGGCGGGCTCGCGGATCACCATCACGGCGCCCACGGCGGCCACGATGGCGAACGGGATGTTGACGAAGAAGGTCCAGCGCCAGTTCATGTACTCGGTGAGCAGGCCGCCGAGGATCAGACCGATGGCGCCACCGCCACCGGCGATCGCACCGTAGATGCCGAAGGCCTTGGCGCGCTCCCTGGCCTCGGTGAAGGTCACCGCGAGCAGCGACAGCGCGGCCGGCGCGAGCAGCGCGCCGAACACGCCCTGGAGTGCGCGGGCGCCGAGCAGCATCGCGGTGTTGGCCGCGGCGCCGCCGAGCGCGGAGGCGAGGGCGAAGCCGGTCAGGCCGACGATGAACGTCCGCTTGCGGCCCCAGAGGTCCGCGATCCGGCCGCCGAACAGCAGCAGGCCGCCGAAGGCCAGCGCGTAGGCGGTGATCACCCACTGGCGGTTGCCGTCGGAGATGCCCAGGTCCCGCTGTGCGGACGGCAGGGCGATGTTCACGATGGTCGCGTCGAGGACGACCATCAGCTGGGCGAGGCCGATGAATATCAGCGCCTTCCAGCGCCGGGGATCGGGCAGCGTCGCCGGTCGGGCGTCGGTTTGAGGCATGGGGGTACTCACTTCACGGTGCGTGTGGTGTGCGTGAACGGTCGGGTGCCGTGCGGCGGGCACGGCGGGTCGCCGCACCGGGAGGGTGCGGTGGCAGGGCGCGCCGGGGCACGGCGGGGCGCGCCCGGAGGGCTGGTACTGGTCGGTCCGTACTGGCGGGGTCGGTACTGCTGGGTCGGTCAGTTCTGGGGCTGGAAGTCCTCGAAGGTCGCGGCCCGGCCGGGCAGCACCGAAGGAGCCGGTGCGCGCAGGCCGTCCAGGAAGATCTGCAGGTGCCGGTGGACGAAGTCGTCGAGCAGCCGGCAGGCGGTGTTCGGCAGCGGCCGGGTCAGCTGGCTCATCGCGATGAACAGGTCACCGTGGTCGACGTCCGACCGCAGCTCGCCCGCGGCCCGGGCACGCTCCATCAGCCCGCCCACGGCGGCCTGCAGGCGCTCCCGGATCTCGGCCAACTCCGGGTCGTACGGGTCGACATGGTTGCTGAACAGGGTGCACAGACCGCCGACCTTCTCCCCGACGGACGCGTGCGCGAACCGCTGGAGGGCGTCGAACGGCCCACTGCCGTCAGGAGCGTCCGCCTCCGCCGTCGCCGTCTCGGCGAGGGCCAGGATGCGGTTCTTGACGAGCACCGCCACCTCGCGGATCAGCGCCACCCGGTCCGGGAAGTTCCGGTACAGCGTGGCGTTGCCGACCCCCGCCCGCTTCGCGATCTCGTCCAGCGGCGCGTCCGCACCGTGCTCGACGAACGCGTCCCGGGCCGCCAGCACGATCCGCTCCCGGTTCCGGCTCGCGTCCGCACGCAACTTCGGCGTACGTACGCTCCCCGCGGGACGGACCGACTCGGCGGTGGTGGTCACGACGACTGCTCCTCATCAGGATACCGGGGAAACTCTCCCCGCTTCTTCCAACGTACTCGGAAACGGGGAATCCGTCCCCGGAATTTCCCCTCGTGATGTGACCTGCATCACATGTAGGGCCTCTGACTCCTTCGGCTGGGTGCGCTGATCCCGGGCATGGCTTCCCCGGGGTGTCCCGGGCGGCGCCCTAGGCTGTGGGCGTCCCGGGCGGCCGGTGGGCCGTGGGAGTCGGGAGGGGCCCGGTGGCCGGGTGGGCGGAGGAGGTTCGCGATGGGCAGCGGTGAGACGGTCGCCCGGGTGCGCTGTGTGGCGGCCGTGCCGTGCTGGGTGAGCCTGATGGCCCCGGACCTGGAGGACGCGAAGAAGTTCTACGGGCCGCTGCTCGGCTGGGAGTTCGAGCCCGGGCCGGACCGCTTCGGGCCGTACGTGCACGCGGTGACCGGCGGGGAGGCGGTGGCCGGGCTGGGCGTCGCCGGTGTCGGGGCGGTCCCGCTCGCGTGGACCAGCTACTTCGGGACGGAGAGCGCCGACGCCGCCGCCGACGCGGTGCGGGAGCGCGGCGCGACCCTGGCGGTCGGCCCGCTGGCCTTCGACGCCGGGCGGGTGGCCTTCGCGGCGGACCCGGCGGGCGCGGTGTTCGGCATCTGGGAGGGCCCGCCGGGTCGGGCCCGGAAGCTGGACCTGCCCGGGGCACCGGTCTGGATCGAGCTGCGCACCCCGGACCCGTTCGCGGCGGCGCTGTTCTACGGCGAGGTGTTCCGCTGGGACGGCCGCGACCCGGAGCGCTTCGACGTCCGCTGGGAGCACGACCGGGTGGTGCTGCGCGCCGAGGGCCACAGCGTCGCGGCGCTGGCCAAGGAGCAGGCCGGCGGCCCGGCCGGGATGCCGCCGCACTGGGAGGTGTCCTTCGCCGTCCCGGACACGGACCGGGCGGTGGCCCGGGCCGTGGAGCTGGGCGGCGGGGCGCTCGGGCCGGCCTTCGACTCCCCGTACGGGCGGGTGGCCCGGCTGCGGGACCGCGAGGGCGCCCGGTTCGCGGTGATCAGCCCGAAGGGCTGAGCGGGTCCGGAGCGGGGGTCGGCGGGTCGGCGGGTCGGCTGATCAACCCGGGGCGTCCAGTTCGGCCCGCTCCGCCCGCAGCCGGTCGCCCAGCGCGGTGCGGGCGGCCGCGGGCAGGGCCTTGCGGGCCGCCGGGAACAGCTGCTCCTCCTCGCCGCGCAGGTGCCGCCGCAGGGTTTCGGCGAGGCCGCGCAACAGGGTGTCGAAGGCCGGCTCGGCCGGGCCGAGCCCCTGGAGGTCGGCGAGGTACTGCCCGATCGCCAGGTGGTCGTGGATGCTGCGGAAGACCAGTGCCCCGCCGTCGGGCACGTCGTGCTGCACCACCGGGAAGAGGTGCTCCTCCTCGGCGGCGCAGTGGGTGAAGAGGAGGTCGGTCAGCCGGGCCACCAGCTCGCCGCGCCCGGGGTCGCCGGCCGGTGCGGCCTCGATCCGGTCGAGCAGCTCGGTGGCCGCCCGGTGGTCGGCGGTGAACTCGCCGAGGATGTCAGGCCTGCGGCTCATGGCCCGCCCGCCTCTCGCACGGAAGACTTCCCCCGCTGCCTTCCAGTATCCGGCGCCAGGCCGCCCGCCCGGAGGCGCGCGCCGTTCGCCCCCCGTCGTGCCCGTCTGCCCCCCGTCGTACCTGCGCACCCCCCGTCGTGCCCGCTCACCCCCCGTCGAGCCGGCCGGCCCGCCCGCTCACCCCCCGTCCCGCCGCCCGGTGAGGGCGAGCAGCCGGGTCTGCGGGCCGGCGTCCTCGGGCACCGGCAGCGGCGGGTCGAAGAGCCCGCTGCCGGAGAGGTCCCCGTACCCGGCGAACTCGCCGAGCGCGAACCCGACGAGCTCGTCCGGGAGCCGGGTGCGCCGTCCGATGCCCTCGGCGAGGTCCCAGGAGTGGATCACCAGGTCGGTGGTGAGCTGGTCCAGGTAGTACTGCCCCGAGGTGTCCCCGAAGGAGAGGTGGACGGTCAGCTCGGTGGCGCCCGGGACGGCCCAGGCCTCCCGGGCGGCCTCGGCGGCGTCGGTCCAGGCGGTGACCGGGTCGTCGCCGAGCACGTCGCCGTCGAAGCGCTCGCCGACCTCGCCGATGGTGGCGCCCATCAGCAGCTCGGGCACCCAGAGCTGCTCGCCGGTGAGGTGGTTGACCAGGTCGCGGACGGACCAGTCGCTGCACGGGGTGGGGGAGTCCCACTGGCCGGGGGTGATCAGCCGGACGCGCTCGCCGAAGGCGTCCAGCGCCTCGGGGTACGGGGTGCCGGTGCGGGGCTCCCGTCGGTGCTGCCTGTGGTGGGCCATGTCTCCACCCTCTCCGGCCGGGGCGGGGCCCGCGAGTCGCCGACGGCCCGTCAGTTGTTCAAATTCGAACTTCGGGGTACGGTCGGTGGAGCGGCGGTTCAAATTTGAACAATGGCGCCGGGTGACGATCCCTGCCTGCCGCACCACCACAACCCTTGACCGCGTCCGGCTGCGCCGGACGACGACCGAACCCCGATCGATGGAGACGCGCATGCCGAGCAGCAGCCCGAGCACGACCGCCGCCACCACCACCGTCAGCCCGACCCGGGACGCCTCCGGGTCCGCGACGACCTCCCCGCACGCCTATGACGCCGGACTCCTGCTCCTGCGCCTGGCCCTCGGCCTGACCATGGCCGCGCACGGCAGCCAGAAGCTGTTCGGCTGGTTCGGCGGCGGCGGGATCGACGGCACCGGTCAGTTCTTCACCATGAGCGGCTACCCGGCCGGCAACGCCATGGCCGTGGTGGCCGGCCTCACCGAGACGCTGGGCGGACTCGCCCTCGCCGTCGGCCTGCTGACCCCGCTGGCGGGCGCCGCGATCGTCGGCACGATGGTCAACGCGATAGCCGTCACCTGGGGCGGCGGCTTCTTCGCCCCGAAGGGCAGCGAGTACGAGCTGCTGCTGACCGCCGGTGCCGCCGCGCTCGCCCTGACCGGCCCCGGCCGCTACGCCGTGGACCGCTTCCTGCCGGTGCTGCGGGCGCACCGCCTGGCGTACGGCGCGGCCGCGGTCGTGGTCGGCCTGGTGACGGCGGGCGTGATCCTGCTGCTCCGCAAGTAGCCGGAATCCGCGGGTCCGCGGGTCCGAGGGGCCGCCGATCCGCCGATCTTCGGATCCGCTGATCCGCGGGCGTGAAGGGCATGGTGACGACAACGTCGCCATGCCCTTCCGCTTCTCCGGATGGGTAGGGCTCGGGTAAAGGTCTTCACAATGATGTGTGATGTGTGCAATATTACATGGCACATCCCCACCGTTTCCACGACGGACCCGCCCCACGGGTCCCGTCGCGGACGGTCCTCGCTCCCCCGTAGGCCGCGCCCCACATCGCGGCCGATGACGGCCCGGAGGCCCCCACGTGAATGGCCAGCGCTTACTGCGACTCCCGCGGTTGGCACGACTGTTGACGCTCGTCCTGTCCCTGTTCCTGGCGGTCGGCCTGTTCGCCCCGCTCAGCCAGGCCGCCCCCGCCGGACCCACCCCCGCCGGACCCACCCCCGGCGGAACGACCCCCGACGGCAGGCCCACCGGCACGCCCGCAGGCACGGCGCCCGCCCACCTGGCGCCGCCGCCCGCGATCGGCGAGAGCCGCGCCGACACCCCCCCGGCGAAGCCGGACGGCCGCAAGCGCCTCAGCCCCGAGGACCTGGTGCCCCAGTCGCCGACGGCCCCGCTCACCGGCCTGCCGACGGCCGAGCAGCCGCAGGCCGAGGCCTTCGGCCTCGGTTCGGCGGCCCAACAGGCCTGCAACGTCGGCGACTTCACCAGTCGGACCGGCAGCGCGCTGGTCCAGCAGATCAAGTCCGTCGACCTCCAGTGCGTCAACTCGCTGTTCAAGATCGGCCGCGGCGACGCCGCCAACGCCTTCCGCGAGTCGCAGATGGTCACCGTGGCGAACGCGGTGCGCGACGCCGCCACCGGCTACCAGGGCAACGACAGCGGCGCCATCGCGGAGCTGATGCTCTACCTCCAGGCCGGCTACTTCACGCAGTTCTACAACCCCGACGTGGTGGGCCCCTACGGCAGCGGCCTGAAGGACGCCTCCCGCGCCGCACTGGACGCGTTCTTCGCCAACCCCCGTTCGCGGGACGTCACCGCGGACAACGCGAGCCCGCTGGCCCGCGCGGCCACCCTGATCGACAGCATCAAGGACAGCGCCCGCTACCTTCCCGCCGTCAAGCGCCTGCTGTCCGACTACGACAGCGCCACCTGGAACCCGACCGGCCTGGTCTACGCGCTGACCCCGGCGCTCACCGCGCTGTTCGCCGGCCACTGGGAGGCCGACTTCCTCCCCGCCGTCAAGGCCGACCCGAGCGTGCTGGACACCCTGTTCACCTTCGTCTCCCGCAACCAGGGCCTGCACGGCGGCACCTACGGGCGGATGGTCTACGAGGCCACCAACGAGCTGACCCGCTTCCTGCAGTACCCGGACCTGCTGCCCAGGCTGCGCCCCTACGCGCGGGCCCTGGCCCAGCAGTCCGCCCCGACCGGCCCCACGATGTACCAGCGCGGCTCGGTGACGCTCGCGGTGAACTGGTGGGACAAGGGCAACTGCTCGTACTACGGCACCTGTGACGACCCGGCGACGTTCAAGGCCGCCAACCTGACGGTGAAGCACAGCTGCAGCCCGAGCATCGTCATCCTGGCCCAGGCGCTGGATGCCACCCAGCTGAACACCGCCTGCACCAGCCTGAACGGCCAGGACGCGTTCTTCCACGCGGTGGCCAAGGACGGCGGCCCGGTCAAGGACGACAACAACAGGACGATCGAGGTCGTGGCCTTCCACTCCTCGCTCGACTACCAGGTGCTCGCCGCGGTCATCTACGACATCAACACCAACAACGGCGGCATGTACCTGGAGGGCGACCCGGCGGCGGTCGGCAACCAGCCGCGCTTCCTCTGCTACGAGGCCGAGTGGGCCCGTCCGTCCTTCGAGATCTGGAACCTCAACCACGAGTACACCCACTACCTCGACGGCCGGTTCAACGTGTACGGCGACTACGACGCCGGCCAGGTCCAGCCGATCGACTGGTGGGTCGAGGGCTTCGCGGAGTACGTCTCCTACTCGTACCGCAAGGTCGTCAACGACGGTGCCATCGCGGTCGCCCCGCAGCACGCCTACCGGCTGAGCGAGCTGTTCGACACCGTCTACGCCACCAGCAGCCAGGACCGGGTCTACCGCTGGGGCTACCTGGCCGTGCGCTACATGCTGGAGCAGCACCGCTCGGACCTGGACGCGGTCCTCGCCAAGTACCGCGCCGGTGACTGGGACGGTGCCCGCACCATCCTGAAGACCACCATCGGCACCCGCTACGACGCCGACTTCGACAGCTGGCTGACCGCGTGCGCCGCCGGCGCCTGCGCCGCCGACACGCCGGGCCAGCCGCAGCTGCCGGAGTGCGCGGGCACCGACGCCCGGCTGCTGGCGGCCAACTGCGTGCGCGGCAACGTCGCGGCCACCACGGGCAACTACGCGCACTTCTACCTCCTGGTGCCGGCCGGCACCAAGCAGATCAAGGTCACCAGCAAGGGCGGCACCGGCAACGGCGACCTCTACTACAACCCGACGAGCTGGGCGTACACCAACGCGTACGTCACGCGCTCGGCGGGTCCGGACAACGCGGAGACGCTGACCGTCACCGACCCGCCGGTCGGTGGCTACGTCTTCTTCAGCCTCTACGCCCAGCAGGGCTTCAGCGGGGTGAGCGTCACGAGCGAGATGTGAGCCGACCCCGGCGAACCCCGGACAGGTAACCGCCCCGGGCGGAGCGCTACGGCGCCCCGTCCGGGGCGGGTCTGTTGACGGGCCATCAGCACGGTCCCTCCGTGAATTCACCGCAAACCGCGCACAACGCCCCGGGTTCCCAAGGCCATGTGAGATGTGCCATGGTACATGTCACACCCCCCACCGTGCCCGACGGAACCGCCCCCACGCGGCGCCGTCACCAACGGTCCTCGACACCCCCCACCGGCCGCGCCCCAAGTCGCGGTCGACGACGGCCCGGAGGCCCCCACGTGAGTCCTTCACGTCTGCTGCGACTCCCGCAGCTGGCACGATTGCTGACGCTCGTCCTGTCCCTGTTCCTGGCGGTCGGCCTGTTCGCCCCGCAGTCCCAGGCCGCCCCCGCCACCCCCGCCCCCGGCGGCTCGCCCGCGCCCGTCCCCACCGGGCCGGCTCCGCAGCCCGCCACCGGTGCGGCCGAACGAGCCGACAGCGGGCAGCAGTTGGCCTCGGTCGACCAGCGCGCCCCGCTCCCGGTCGACACCCGGCCGGCCGAGGT
>NZ_JBHVET010000120.1:0-15347 GCF_042802135.1 Kitasatospora sp. NPDC057512 | reverse complement strand
CCCCTACAGGTGTCAGGCCCGGGCAACGCCACGGCGGTTGCGCACCAGCACGGTGGCGCTGCCGCCGACCAGCAGCAGACCGGCCGCGGTGGCCAGCAGCGGGACCACCGGGGTGTCCGCACCGGTGGCGGCCAGTGAGCCGCCGCCCGTACCGCTCAGGCCGCCGGTGGTCAGCGAGGCCCCGCCGGAGGTACCGCTGCCGGTGCCCTGGCCGCCGCCGGCCGCGGAACCGCCGCCGCCGCTACCGGAGGAGCCGGCAGGCGGCAGCTTGGCGTCCTTGTCGAAGGCGAGGGTGGCGCTGACCGGGTCCAGGGCCGTACCGGCCGGGTAGTTGGAGAAGGCCGGCACCCCCTCGGCGGTGAGCGTGGCCGGAACGCCGGAGAGCGTCACCACGCCGCCGACCGGCTTCAGGGCGGAGGCCGGGACATCCAGCCTGGCGATCCTGGCGCCGCTCAGCGAGCTCGAACTTCCGTCCGGGGACTTGCCGTTGACGTCGGCGGTCAGGAAGGCGCCGTCCCGGTCGATGGTCAGGCCCAGCTTGGAGAGCGTGGTGTCCAGCGCCCAGCCGTCCTTGCCGGGGTGGCCGAGGAAGCGGACCGAGCCGTTGAAGGAGGCGCTCAGCGCGTGATCCCTGGTGTTGTACGCGCCGGTGGCACCGCCGAAGCGGTAGTCGGCCGCGCCGCCGCCGAACTCGACCTTCCCGGCGGCCGTCGGGGACTCCAGGTACGTGCGGAAGCTCTCCTTGACCTTCCAGTCCAGCGTCCCGTTCACCACCGGCAGGGTGGCCGGGGCCGTGCCGGGGCTCCCGCTCCCGGACGGGGAGGCGGTGGCGCCGGGCGCCTGGGTGGCCGACGGCGAGGAGCCGGCCGAGGGGGTACCGGAGGACGGGGTCGGGGTCGGCGTGCCGGTGGACGTGGCCGAGGGGCTCGCGCTCGGGCCGCCGGTGGGGCCGCCGGTCGGGCCCGCGCTCGGCGAGGAGGTGGCGGACGGCGTGGCGGTGGCCGTCGCGGTCGGCGGCACGGTCGGCGGTGTCGTGGCCGGGCTCTGCTTCAGCAGCAGCGACAGCGGGTCCATGTCCGCCCCCGCCGCGTAGAAGCCGGCGAAGGCCCGGGCGCCCTGCTCGGTCAGCTTGGCCGCGGCGGGCGTCCCGTTGGTGGTGTCCCGCGCGACGGTGAACGTCACCAGCGGCACGTCCTCCCGGCGGGTGACGTCGGCGGCGCCCACCGACTCCTTGGATGCGGTGTCGGCGGTCAGCGTGCCGGTGGTGCCGGAAGTGGTGATCCGCAGGTCGCTGAGCGCGACGTCCAGCGCGCCGTGGTGGGCGGTGAAGTGCACGCCGCCGGTGAAGGAGGAGCTGAGCGCGTGCGTGGTGAGGTCGTACGCCGCGTTCGCCAGACCGAAGTGGAAGGTGCCGTCGGCGTTGCGGGTCGCACCGCCGGTCAGCTCGATCGCGCCGCCCTGGGAGGCCGGGCCCTCGATGTAGCTGCGGAAGCTGGCCTTCACGCCCCAGTCCAGCGCTCCGGTGTCGTACGTGACGCTGCTCGGGCCGCCCGCGCCGAAGGCCAGTGCGGGGGCGCCGAAGGCGGTCAGGCCGAGGCCGGCGGTGGCGGCCGCGAGGGCGGCCAGCCGGGTGCGGTTGCGGGACATGCTGGGTACTCCGTTCGGATGGGGGGAGGGAGCGGGGGGACGCTCCCGGAGGGGTCAGGCCGCGTCGTCGGCGTCGGGCCCGGCGGCGGGGGCCGGCCCGGCTTCGGAGGCCCCGGCCGCGGCGGCCGCCCGGCGGCGGCGGACGAGCAGGCCGCCGGTGGTGGCGAGGGCCGCCGCCAGCACCGCGCCGCCGACCACGGCCGGCACCGGAACGCCGTCCGAGGAGGACGCGGCGACGGGCGCGGCGGCCGGGGAGGCGGGCGGGCCCGCGACGGCGCCCGGCGGGGTGGCCGGGGCACTGCCGAGGTCGGGCAGCGGGGGCAGCGCGGCGGCCGGGTCGAGGGCGACGGCGAAGCTGAGCGGGTCCATCACGGTGCCCGCCGGGTACAGGCCGCCGAAGGCCTTGGCGCCGCCCTCGGCGAGCGTGAGCGGCAGTTCGACGGCGGTCAGCAGGCCGCCCTCGGCCTTGAGGCCGGCCGGGTCGAAGGTCGCCAGCTCGACGCCGGGGAGCTGCTGGGCGGCGCCGTCCGGGGTCCGGCCGGAGACGTCGGCGAGCAGTCGGCCCCGGCCGCCGGAGACGCTGACGCCCGGGTCGGCGAGAGTGAGGTCCAGGCCGTAGCCGTCGCCGGCCCGCAGGCCGGTGAAGCGGACGGTGCCGGTGAAGGCGGCGGTCAGCTCGCCGGTCGCCGGGTCGTACGCGCCCTTGGCCGGGGTCCAGCGGAAGAACGCGCCGCCGTCGGCCGCCCCGCCGCCGAGCTCCCAACGGCCTTGGGCGATCGCACCGGTGACGTAGTCGCGGAAGGTGCGGCGCACGCCCCAGTCGAGGGCGCCGTCGGCGAATTCGGTACGGGCCGGGGCCTGGGCGGCCGGCTCGGTGGCCGGCGGGACGGCCGGCCCGGTCGGCTCGGTCGCCGGCGGGGCGGTCGCGGGCGCGGTCGTGGCGGCCGCTCCGGACGCCGGGGCGGGGGCCGCCGAAGCCGGCTGCGCGGCGGGCAGGTTGACCGAGAGGGTGAGCGGGTCGAGGGCCGTGCCGGCCTGGTAGAAGCCGCCGAAGGCCTTCGCCCCGGCGTCGGTGAGGGTCGCCGGGACACCGCTCAGTGTCAGGGTGCCGGCCGCGCCGCGCAGGTCGACGCCGGCCAGCGAGAGGTCGGCCAGCTTGGCCTGGCTGGCGCTGCCGACCTGCCCGGTCTCCTTGGACTTGCTGCTGACGTCGGCGTACAGCCCTGCCGCGCCGCCCTGGACGGCCTTGAAGGTGAGCCGACCGATGCTCAGGTCGAGCGCGTCGGAGCCGCCCTCCTGGTGCCCGGTGAACCGCACGCCGCCGGAGAAGGCGGCGGTCAGCGCGCCGGCCGCCGGATCGTACGTGCCGTTGGCCGAGTGGAACCGGAAGGTGCTGCCGCCGACCGTGGCCGCGCCGCCGGTCAGCGCCCAACTCCCCTTGGCGATGGGCCCGGTGACGTAGGCCAGGAAGGACTGCTTGATGCCCCAGTCCAGCCGCCCGCCGGAGACCCTGCCCTCCGCGGCGGCCGCCGGCCCCGGCGACAGGCCCACGGCCAGCAGGGCGGCGAGGGCGGCCACCAGGGCGGCGGCCAGACGGCGGAGCCGGCTGGACAGGGGCACGGCGAATCACTCCTCAAGGGGGGCATGGGGGGATGCCGCAAAGGGGGCCCGGCGGGCACCACCCCCTTGCGGAACTCAGGTAAGGCTAACCTAATATATGAGTCAAGGGCCCCGCCGCCTCCTCCCCGGCGGCGGGGCATCACAGGCACCAACTCCCGGTGAAGGGAAGCAGGTTGAGCAGCATGACGATCCGATCAGGGGCGGCCCGCGGGCCCGTCCTCCTGCTGCTCGCCCTCGGCCTGCTGCTCGCCCTCACCGCCTGCGGCGCCGCGAGCGGGACGGCCGGGGCAGCGGGGGCGGCCGCCTCCCGCACCCCCGACGCGGTCGAACCGCTGCCCGGCGAGCCCGTCCCCCGGCTCCCGGCCACCACCGCCTCCGCCGACGGCCGCCAGGTCACCGTCACCAGCGCCGAACGGGTCATCCCGCTCAACGGCAGCCTCGCCGAGCTGGTGTTCAGCCTCGGCCTCGGCCCCAAGGTGGTCGCCCGGGACGTCTCCACCACCTTCGAACAGGCCGCCGCCCTGCCGGTGATCACCCAGGCCCACGACGTCTCCGCCGAGGGCGTCCTCTCGCTGCACCCCACCGTCGTCCTCGCCGACCGCTCCACCGGCCCGGCCGAGGCGATCGCGCAGATCCGGGCGGCCGGCGTCCCGCTGATCGTCCTGGACGACGCCAAGCGGCTGGCCGACGTCGGCCCGCGCATCGACACCGTCGCCGCCGCACTCGGAGTCCCCGACGCCGGACGGCAGCTGAAGGAGCGCACCGAACAGCGGATCGACCAGGCCATGGCCGCCGTCCCGGCCGGCGGCCGGCACCCCCGGGTCGCCTTCCTCTACCTGCGCGGCAGCGCCTCCGTCTACCTGCTCGGCGGCCCCGGCTCCGGTGCGGGATCGCTGATCGAGGCGGTCGGCGGCGAGGACGCCGGCACCGCGGCCGGCCTCACCAACGACTTCGTCCCGCTCACCAGCGAGGCCCTGGTCAAGGCCGCGCCCGACGCGATCCTGGTGATGAGCAAGGGGCTCGACTCGGTCGGCGGAACGGACGGCCTGCTCAAGCTGCCCGGCGTCGCCCAGACCCCGGCCGGGCTCGACCGCCGGATCGTCTCGATCGAGGACGGCCAGCTGCTCAGCTACGGCCCGCGCACCCCGCAGGTGCTGCGGGAGATCACCGCCCAGCTCTACCCGGCGGACGCCAAGTGACCACCGCCGTACGGGAGGAGACCTCCCGCGAGGCGCCCGGGCAGACCGCCGCACCGACCGCCGGCCGGACCGTCCTGCTCACCGCCGGACTCGCCGCCGCCCTGCTCCTCTGCGCCCTGCTCGCGGCCGGCATCGGCGCCTACCGCATCCCGCTCGGCGACATCCTCGCCTCCACCGCCCACCGCCTCGGCCTCGGCGGACACGCCCTGGACCGGGTGCCCGAGTCCGTGCTGTGGAACGTCCGGCTGCCCCGGGTGGTGCTCGCCCTGCTGGTCGGCGGCTCGCTCGGCTGCGCCGGGGCACTGATGCAGGGCGTGTTCGGCAACCCGCTCGCCGAGCCCGCCGTGATCGGGGTCTCCTCCGGCAGCGCGGTCGGCACGGTGGCCTGCATCGTGCTCGGCCTGAACACCCTGGGCAGTTGGACGGCCCCCGCCTTCGCCTTCGCCGGCGGCCTGCTGACGGTCGTCGCGGTGTACGCGATGTCCCGCTCCGGCGGGCGCACCGAGGTGGTCACGCTGATCCTCACCGGCGTCGCCGTGAACGCCTTCTGCGGCGCGCTGATCGGCATCCTGCTGTTCATCGCCGACCCCGCCGCGATCAGCCAGGTCACCTTCTGGCAGCTCGGCTCGCTCTCCCAGGCCACCTGGGGCAAGGTGCTCGCCGTCCTGCCGTTCGCACTGGCCGGCCTGACCGTCGCCCCGCTGTACGCCCGCAGGCTGGACCTGCTGGCGCTCGGCGAGCGCCCGGCCCGCCACCTCGGGGTGGACGTCGAGCGGATGCGGCTGGCGCTGATCACCGTCGTCGCCCTGCTCACCGCGGCGGCCGTGGCGGTCAGCGGCATCGTCGGCTTCGTCGGCCTGGTCGTCCCGCACCTGCTGCGGATGCTCGCCGGCCCCGGCCACCGCTTCCTGCTGCCCGCCTCGGCGCTCGGCGGCGCGCTGGTGCTGGTGGCCGCCGACCTCGCCTCCCGCACCGTCGCCGAGCCCGCCGAGATCCCGCTCGGGGTGGTCACCGCACTGATCGGCAGCCCGTTCTTCTTCTGGCTGCTGCGCCGGACCAGGACCAGGCAGGGAGGCTGGGCGTGAAGCTGCGACGCCACCGGGAGATCCCCGAACGACCGGAGCCCGGAAGCGAGTTGCTCGCCGCCGAAGGCGTCCGGCTGAGCCTCGGCGGGCGCCCGCTGCTGGACGGCGCCGCGGTCCGGGTCGCGGCCGGCGAACTGGTCGCGCTGCTCGGGCCGAACGGCGCCGGCAAGTCCACCCTGCTGTCCGTGCTGGCCGGCGACGTCCGGCCGGACGGCGGGGCGGTCTCCCTGCGCGGCCGCCCGCCGACCGACTACGGCGCCGCCGAACTCGCCCTGCACCGCGCCCTGTTGCCGCAGTCCGCCGCACTGTCCTTCCCGTTCCCGGCCGGCGAGGTGGTCCGGATGGGCCGCGCGCCGTGGGCGGGCACGGCGGCGGCCGCCGAGGACGCGGCGGCCGTGGCCGAGGCGATGGCGGCCACCGAGTCCACCGCCTTCGCCGGGCGCCCGTTCACCGCCCTGTCCGGCGGCGAGCGGGCCCGGGTGGCGCTGGCCCGGGTGCTGGCCCAGCGCACCCCGCTGCTCCTCCTGGACGAGCCGACCGCCGCCCTCGACCTGCGCCACCAGGAGCTGGTGCTGCGGGTCGCCCGGGCCCGGGCCGCGGCCGGGGACGGGGTGGTCGTGGTGCTGCACGACCTGTCCCTGGCGGCGGCCTACGCGGACCGGGTGGTCCTGCTGACGGGCGGGACGACGGTCGCGGACGGGCCGGTCGCCGAGGTGCTGCGGGCACCGCTGCTCAGCGAGGTGTACGGGCACCCCGTCGAGGTGCTGGCGCACCCGCGCACCGGGGCGCCGCTGGTGCTGCCGGAGCGCTGAGCGCTTCGCCGCCGCTCAGTCCTCCAGCCGGAAGCCGACCTTGATGCACACCTGGTAGTGCTTGATCCGGCCGTCCTCCAGGTGGCCCCGGACCTGCGAGACCTCGAACCAGTCGAGGTTGCGCAGCGTCCGGGAGGCCCGCTCCACCCCGTTGCGGATCGCGGCGTCGACGCTCTCGGCCGAGGACCCGACGATCTCGGTCACCCGGTACACATGGTCGGTCATGGCGGACTCCCTCAGCTGTGCGACGGCCCCCCGGTCCACCGTGCACCGGCCCGGGTCCGCCCGCACCCCGACGGGCGGCCTCCCGCCTCCGCGGGCGGGTCCTGGACCGGCCCGGGTCCTAGAACGCCGCCCGCACCTCGCCGACCGGCACGCCGCCGCCGAGCAGCGGGGCCGCGCCGATCCGCTCGACGGTCCCGTCCGCCCCGGCCACCCCGAGCCGGCGCAGCGCGGCCGCCAGCACCGGGCCGCGGGCCCGCTCGGCGCCGTCCTCGATCTTGAAGGCCAGCGCCCGGCCGTCCGGCAGCGCGACCACCTGGACGGCCTCGGCGCCCATCTTGGACAGCGCGCCCGGCACCGCCCGCATCAGCCAGGTGTCGGCCCGGCGGGTGCCGGCCACGTACTCGGGGTGGGCGCGCATCGCGTCGGCGACGCGGCGCGGCTCGCTGCCCTCGGCGGCCAGCAGCAGGCCGCGGTAGCCGCGGGCCAGGCCGGTCAGCGACACGGCCAGCAGCGGCGCGCCGCAGCCGTCCACCCCGGCGTGCGCGGCGGTCTCGCCGGTGCCCTCCTCCAGGGCCTCGCGGGCCAGCCGCTGGATCGGGTGGGCCGGGTCGAGGTAGCTCCCGGTGTCCCAGCCGTTGGCCGTGCAGGCGGCCAGCCAGCCGGCGTGCTTGCCGGAGCAGTCCATCAGGATCGGGGCGCGCCCGCCGCCGGCGGCGAGCAGCAGCTCCGCCTCGGTCTCGTCCAGCGGCAGGTCGGCCGGGGTGCGCAGGGCCGACTCGTCGAGCCCGGCGGAGCCGAGGATGCTCCGCACGCCATCGAGGTGAAACGATTCCGCGGAGTGGCTGGAGGCCGCCAGCGCCAGCAGCTCGCCCTCGATCGCCAGCCCGGCCCGCAGCGTGGCCACCGCCTGGAACGGCTTGGCGGTCGACCGCGGGAAGACCGGGGCGTCCGGGTCGCCGAGCGCGAACTCGACCGAGCCGTCGGCCGCGAGCAGCACCAGGGAGCCGTGGTGACGGCCCTCGACGAAGCCGGAGCGTATGACCTCGGCGAGAACGGGCGCGGGGGCGGGCAGGGACATGGCGGTGTGAGCCTTCCGGGGCGTGGGTGGGCCGGGAGCGAGCCGGGCCCCACCCGCCCGCGGCGACCCAGCCGGTCAGAGCGGCCCCCCTGCGAGCAGGTCGTCGACCCGTGCTTCCCCATCACGGTACCTGCGGGTGATCTCGGCGTTGCAACCGTCGGCCGTGCGCAGCAGCCGCTGGCGCCGTCCGGACACCTCGCGCTCGTACGCCCGCAGCCGCTCCAGGGCGGCCAGCAGCTCCTCGGCCGGGTGCGCCGCCAGGTCGGCGAGCTGGACGTCGCCCATCAGCGCGTCCGCCTCCAGCCGGGACTCCCGGGTGCGCGGCGGCCCCAGGGTGACGTGCCGGGCCGAGCGCCGCACGGTGGAGGGCGCGTCGGTCAGGATGGCCGCCAGCCGGTCCAGCAGGTCGCCGGGGGCCGGGTCGGGGCCGGACGGACCGGCCGGGCGGACCGGGCCCGTGCCGGGCCGCCGGTCGAGTTCGGCGCGCAGGATGTCCATCCGCCCGTGCAGCAGCCGCCGCAGGTAGGACAGGTCGGCCTCCTGCTCCAGGGTCTCCCGGCGCAGCACCCGCAGCTGCTCCAGGCCCAGCCCCTCCAGGTCGGGCTCGTCCTCCGCGCCCGCCGCCGGACCGTGCGGGCCCCCGGGAGCCCGCACCACCGACCCGGACCGGTCCCGCGCCACGCTGCTCGCGTCCATCACCCAACCACCTGACGTCGTCCGATCCCGCCCGCTCGCGGCACCCCGTCGCTGCCGCCGGTCCGACCCGTCCCCCGACGGGCCGCGCGTCCCGTCCACCGGCCCGCCGGGAACCCCCGGAGGTTCCGGTCCCCGGCCGTGGCGCCCACCGGGGCGGCACCGCCAGACGCCTGACCTACCGGCTCGACCGCCCGGCCGAACCCGGGTCCGGCGCGGCGGACCTCCTGGCGCCCCGGACCCCTCGTACGGTCCACCAGCGTGCCACCCCACCCGGCGCACGCGCACCGCCCGTGCACCCGAACGGCCCCCTGGCGAACGGGGGTGGCTGATATGACCAGCCCTTTCCGCAGGAAGAACGGCGCCCGATTCCGCGCAGGCGCGCACCCCAGGGCGTGCACGGCCACTGTGCACGCCCCTGGTGTGCGCCCTGGGGAGGCCGCCGGGGCGGACGGGCAGGGCCGACCGGAAGGGCCGCCGGGAAAGACGGCCGGGAAGGGTGCGGCGCGCGGCCAGGGGCGCGGCGGACGCGCGGGCGCGGAGCGGCGGCGGACGCGCGGGGCGCGGGGTGCGCGGGACGCACCCGGGGCTCCTCCGGGGGCCGTACGGCGCTCCGGCACAATGGCGGCATGCGAGCAGTGGTGCAGCGAGTGACCGAGGCCCGGGTGACCGTGGCCGGTGAGACCGTCGGCGCGATCGAGGGGCCCGGGCTCTGCGTCCTGGTCGGCGCCACCCACGACGACACCCCCGCCAAGGCCGCCCAACTGGCCCGCAAGCTCTGGACGCTGCGGCTGCTGCCCGCGAACGACGAGGGCGTCGAGCAGAGCTGCTCGGACCTCGGCGCCCCGCTGCTGGTGATCAGCCAGTTCACGCTCTACGGCGACGCCCGCAAGGGCCGCCGCCCCACCTGGAACGCCGCCGCCCCCGGCCCGGTCGCCGAGCCGCTGGTGGACGAGGTGGTGGCGCAGCTGCGCGCGCTGGGCGCCAAGGTGGAGACGGGCCGGTTCGGCGCCGACATGCGGGTGGCGCTGGTGAACGACGGCCCGTTCACCGTCCTCGTCGAGGTCTGACCCCGCCGGGGCCCTGCGGGGCCCCGCAGGGCCCCGCGGAGCCCTCTACTGCGGGACGATCACGTCCTGGGTGCCCGGCACCGTGCCGGCCAGCAGCACGGCGTCCACCGGGACGTTCCGCTTGACGATCGCCAGCGCGATCGGCCCCAGCTCGTGGTGCCGCGCCGAGGAGGTCACGAAGCCCAGCGCCCGCCCGTCCGGGTCGGTGGCCAGCCGCACCTCGGTGCCGTGCGGGGGCAGCGTCTCCTCGGTGCCGTCCAGGTGCAGGAAGACCAGCCGACGCGGCGGGCGGCCCAGGTTGTGCACCCGGGCGACGGTCTCCTGGCCGCGGTAGCAGCCCTTCTGCAGGTGGACGGCGGTGCGCAGCCAGTCCACCTCGTGCGGGATGGTCCGGTGGTCGGTCTCGAAGCCCAGCCGGGGCCGGTGGCCCTCGATCCGCAGCGCCTCGTACGCCCAGACCCCGGCCGCCGGGCCGTACCCGGCGGTGAGCCGCTCCAGCTCGGCGCGCGGCACGAACAGGTCGCGCCCGTACGGGAGTTCGCGGACGGCGGCGGCACCCTCGACGGGGGCGGTGGAGCCGGCGGGCAGGTGCACCACGGCGTACTCGGCGGTCGCGTCGGCGACCTCCACCCGGTAGAAGAACTTCATGCTCTCCAGGTAGGCGACCAGCGCCCCCTGAGTGCCCGGCTCGACGTGCGCCCAGGTGGTGGTGCCGTCGTCCACCAGGTAGAGCGCGTGCTCGACGTGCCCGTTCGGGGAGAGCACCAGCGCCTCGGCGGCCTGCTGCGGCGGCAGGTCGCTGACGTGCTGGGTGAGCAGCAGGTGCAGCCAGGAGAGCCGGTCCGGGCCGGTCACGGTGACCACGCCGCGGTGCGAGAGGTCGACGAAGCCGACGCCCTGCGACAGGTTGCGTTGCTCGCGGAAGATGTCGCCGTAGTGGGCGGCGACACCCTCGTCGGCCCCCTCGGCGGGGACGGCTCCGGGCAGGGAAAGCAGCGGGCTCTTCACACCGGTCATACCGGCCAGCTTACGGCCGCTCCCCGACGAGCTTGGCGGTGCAGTCGGCGCAGCGGCCGAAGATGGCGAAGTGCTTGAGGTCGGTGTCGAAGCCGTGCCGCTCGCGCAGGCTGTCGATCAGCGGCTGGGCGATCTCGGTGCCGGTCTCGGTGACCTTGTCGCAGTCCCGGCAGACCAGGTGCAGGTGGTGGTGGCGGCCGGCCAGGTGGTAGGTCGGGGCGCCGTGGCCGAGGTGGGCGTGCGAGACCAGGCCCAGCTCCTCCAGCAGCTCCAGGGTGCGGTAGACGGTGGAGATGTTGATGCCGCTGGCGGTCCGGCGGACGTGGCAGAGGATGTCGTCGGGGGTGGCGTGGTCGAGCTCGTCGACGGCCTCCAGCACGAGCTGCCGCTGCGGGGTGAGCCGGTACCCGCGTTCGCGCAGGTCGGCCTTCCAGTCGCCGGAGAGCTGCCAGTCGGTGGTGCCGGTGTCCGCCACGGTACTCGTCCCTGCCAATGGTCGGGGGTCCTGGAGCAAGTGTAGGGACCGGCCGGGGGCCGGTCCCTACCTCGTGCACGGAAGTGCCGGTCGCGCGAGCGGCCTACTTGAAGAAGGCGATGCCGTCGTCCGGCAGGTCGTTGATGTCCTTGATCAGCTGGGCCGGGCTGAGCACCTTCTTCAGCTGGGCGGACATGTACGGGCGCAGCGGCACGTTCGGGGCGGCCTTCTCGCCGACCCAGAGCAGCTCGCCGTTGACGAAGCCGTACAGCCGCTTGCCGCCCGAGTACTCCGGGGAGCCCTCGATCCGGGCGACCGCGTCGGTGGAGACGTCGACCTGGGGCTTGCCGTCGGCCAGCTCGCCGTACCAGATCTCGACCGTGCCGTCGTCGCGGACGGAGGAGATCTCGATCCCCCGGACACCGCTGGTGCCGTCGTGGTTGCTGGTGATGCGCCAGAACGCGTGCTCGTTCTCCAGCGGACGGACCTTCTCGCCCTCGCTGTCCAGCACCCAGGTCCGGGAGCGGAACTCCAGGAAGGGGCGGCCGTCGTGGCGGATCACGATCTCCTGGCCGAAGTTGCACTTCTCCGCGCCCGGGAAGTCGTAGACGCCCGCGCCCTCCCAGGTGCCGAGGAGGAAGGCGAGCGGGACGACGTCCCTGTGGAGGTCAGAAGGGATCTCGATCATGTTCCTGGTCGCTGTTCTCGTCGGTGTGGGACTGCCTCAACCGTACGGCAGTCTCAGCGCTGGCCCTGGTACAGCTTCATCACCGAGAAGATGGCGAACCAGGTGATCAGCACGGCCATGAGGGCCAGCAGACCGTCGAAGAAGATTTCCAGACCGGACACGGGTGGCTCCCAGGCGGCGACAGTGTGGTGGATTGTGCTCGGCTCACTCTATCCGCCGGGTTCCGGAGGCTCGCGGTGAGCCCCACCACGTCGCGGTTCGCGCCGCCCTCCCGCGGCTGCTCAAGCTTTGCCCAAGGCTTCCGGGGATGCCGGACGGCGGGGGCGCCGGCACCTCTAAGGTGGCGCCATGGCGAAGAAACTGGTCATCAAGGTCACCGCAGGGGCGGACGCGCCGGAGCGGTGCTCGCAGGCGTTCACGGTGGCGGCGGTGGCCGTCGCCAGCGGGATCGAGGTCTCGCTCTGGCTGACCGGGGAGTCCTCCTGGTTCGCGCTGCCGGGCCGGGCGGCGGAGTTCGAACTGCCGCACGCGGCGCCGCTGCCGGACCTGCTGGAGTCGATCCTGGCGGCCGGCTCGGTGACGCTGTGCACCCAGTGCGCGGCCCGGCGCGGGATCACGCAGCAGGACACCGTCGAGGGTGTCCGCATCGCGGGCGCCCAGGTCTTCGTCAGCGAGATCATGGCGGACAACGTCCAGGCGCTCGTGTACTGAGGCGCCTCGCGCGTCGACCCCTACGGGCGTTCCTCGTGGTCGGGGCGGTCCCGGTCGTGGCCGGGCTCGTCCCACTTCGGGTCGTCCCAGCGCGGGTCGTCCCACCAGTCGTCGTCCGGGTCGCGCTTGTTGGCGAACACCGCGGCGGCCGGCGGGATGACCATCGCGACCACGCACATGCCGATCGCCGCGCCGACCGAGAAGAACCGCACCACGCCCCAGGCCATGACGAACAGGCCCAGGCACACGCCCATCATGGCGAAGTAGTAGCGACGCCGCCGCCTTGCCTGCACCCCTCCACGGTACGACCGAGGGCCCCTGCTCGGCAGGGGCCCTCGGGGTGGGTCCGGGATCGTCCCGGCTCCGGTCAGACCGCGATCGCGACCTCGACGGCGGTGCCCTGGGAGGCCACCACCTGACGGTCCACGGTCTGGCCCGGCACCAGCGCGCGCAGGGTCCACTTGCCCGGGCGGGCGAAGAACCGGAACTGGCCGGTCGCCGAGGTGGGCACCTCGGCCGTGAACTCGCCGCCCTCGTCCAGCAGCCGGACGTAGCCGTTGACCGGCTCTCCGTCGCGGGTCACCGAACCCTGGATGATCGTCTCGTTCGCCACGTCAACTCCTGCCAGGTCCGGGCCGCCGGCCTTCGCACCGCACATGTCTGTCTCCTTCTGACTTACGGGTCGAGCCGGGGGCTCAGTTGCTGCCGAGCTCGATCGGCACGCCGACCAGGCTGCCGTACTCGGTCCACGAGCCGTCGTAGTTCTTGACGTTCTCCTGGCCGAGCAGCTCGTGCAGCACGAACCAGGTGAGCGCGGAGCGCTCGCCGATGCGGCAGTAGGCGATGGTGTCCTTCGCCAGGTCGATGCCCTCGGCCTCGTACAGCGCCTTGAGCTCGTCGTCGCTCTTGAAGGTGCCGTCGTCGTTGGCGTTCTTGGCCCACGGGATGTTGCGGGCGCTCGGCACGTGGCCGGGGCGCTGCGACTGCTCCTGCGGGAGGTGCGCCGGGGCGAGCAGCTTGCCGGAGAACTCGTCGGGCGAGCGGACGTCGACCAGGTTCAGGGTGCCGATGGCGGCGATCACGTCGTCGCGGAAGGCGCGGATCGAGGCGTCGGCGGCCTGCGCCGTGTACTCGGTGGCGGGGCGGGCCGGCACCTCGGCGACCAGGTCGCGGGAGTCCAGCTCCCACTTCTTGCGGCCGCCGTCCAGCAGGCGGACGTCGCCGTGGCCGTACAGCTTGAAGTACCAGTAGGCGTACGAGGCGAACCAGTTGTTGTTGCCGCCGTACAGCACGACGGTGTGGTCGTTGGCGATGCCCTTGGCGCCGAGCAGCGCCTCGAAGCCGGCCTGGTCGATGAAGTCGCGGCGGACCGGGTCCTGGAGGTCCTGCTTCCAGTCGATCCGGACGGCGTTGCGGATGTGGTTCTTCTCGTACGCGGAGGTGTCCTCGTCGACCTCGACGATGACGACCTTCGGGTCGTCCAGGTGGGCCTGGACCCAGTCGGCGTCGACCAGGACGTCGCTGCGGCTCATGGTGGTGTCTCCATCCGAGGGCGGTTGTGCGGAAGGTGCTGCTCAGGAGGGTGCTGCGGGGTGCCCGGGAGGGTGCGGTCCGAAACCCTGTCCGAATAGCGGGACGAGGGGTGGGCCGGTGCGGCCGGGCAGGAGACTGCGGAGTACCTCGGCGACCGCCGGCCCGGGGGGCCGGGCGCGGTCACCGGAAAGATCGGCGGCGGGCGTCAACTGCCCTGCCGGAGCGCCGAGTCAGCGCATTCGACACAGACAGGCGGCCACGCGGCACAGGTCTACCGCCCGCCGCTTCGTGAGGTCCGTCTGTCGCTTCATGCCGACGATGCTAGGGACACCGGAGGCCCGCTGTCATCAGCGTATCGAATAGTGGGATCAGAACGACCGGATGATGGGATTTGCCCCCGACCCGGCCCGTCCGGGCCCGGCCGGCGGCCCCCGGAGGGCGCGCGCGGGGCGCGAACGACACCGCTCCGCGGCCCGCGCTGGACAGCGCGTCTCGCGGAGCGGAACGATTCGGCACAGCCGTGGGCGGGCCCGGGGAGGGGGCCGGGGACGGGGCCGGAGGCGGGCCGGGCACGGGCCGGGATCAGCCCAGGAGCTTGACGTCCTTGCCGTCGAAGGTCAGCTGGAGGCCCTCCGGGAGCGGCGTCACGCCCCCGCTCCCGCCCTCCTTGTCGGCCAGCTTCAGCCCGGCCGGCAGCGAGTCCAGGGTGAAGCTCATCGGCTCCAGCTGCTGGTTGGTGGCGCCGGCCACCAGCCCCGCCAGCGAGCTCAGCCGGAAGCCGTCCACCGTGACGGTGTTCCCCTTGTTGTGCACGGTGCCCTCGCCGATCTCGATCGGACCCAGCGAGGCCTTGACCTTGCCCGGACCGGCGTAGGCCAGGCTCAGCCGGGAGTTGCCGCCCACCGGCAGCTTGGCCCCGTGCAGCAGCTGGGAGGCGGGCGGCAGCAGCTGCGCGAGGTCCGGGTAGGAGATCACCCCGCTGCCGGTGCCGCTGTCCACCGTGGCACTGCTCATGCTGTCGCTGACCTTGACGCCGGAGAGCCGCGCCTTGAACGAGTGCAGCGCCACCTGGTGGCTGCCGTCGCCGACGGCCAGGCCGTCGGAGGAGATCCGGACGTCGTCCAGCTTCATCGACAGCACCTGGGTGAGGAACGGGAAGCCCTCGATCGAGACGTCCGGGCGCTGGCTCATCCGGCCGCTCTTCACGATCCGGTCGGCGGCCTCGTCCTCGGCCACGCCCACCGCGATCCGGTCGGCACCCAGCAGCAGGCCGGAGAGCACCGCCAGGCCGATCGTGGCCTTCAGCCATCCGCGCATCGTGTCCCCCGTCGTCGCCGGTCGCTGTGGTCGTTCGTCGCTGTGGTCGTTCGCAGTCGGTCGTTCACCGTTCCGTGGCGGACGCAGGACACGTCCGCCCTCGCACGACCGTACGACGTCCCGCCCCGGAACATGGTTCCGGGGCGGGAATTCGACCTGAACAGGCCTGGACGGGTG
>NZ_JBHVET010000119.1:0-15375 GCF_042802135.1 Kitasatospora sp. NPDC057512 | reverse complement strand
CCTCTATGTCGAGGCCGGGCGCGGTCTGCACCTCGTCAAGTCCATTGCCAAATCGTGGGGTTGCAGCCCGCGTGAGCCGATCGGCAAGATCATCTGGTGCGAGGTGGCCGCATGAGGGCCGATCACGACATCCGCGTGGAGATTCCGGGGTTCCGGCCGTCGGGTGTCCACACCCTCAATTCCGAGACCCTCGCGATGATCTGGGACGTGATCTGCCGCGTCCCGATGTCCCGCTTCGAGTACTGGCAGCTGGAGCGCCGCCTCACCGGCCCCTGTGCCCGGCGGGACGCCATCCGCGACCTCGCCGAGAACCCGGTGGTCGTCATCCCGGTCGGCGACCGTGAGGTGCGGATCCGCTGGGCGAACTCGCCCACCGGGGAGCCCTTGTGATCGACCGCATCCTGGGATGGTGGTTCCTGCACTGCTCCCGCACGCGCCTCGCCCGGCTTCTCCGCGCCGAGCGGCGGCGCCTCGAAGCGGAGTTGGCGTACTGGCTGCCCGAGGCTTCGGTCACTGTCCGGCGACGGATCCTGGCGGCGATCGAGGCGGAGCGGTCGCCTCGGTGACGCGTACCTCTGTGTGCTCGTGGTCCTGTCGGCTGCGAGCGGCCGACTGATTCCCCCGGCCTTCCTCGGTCAGTGGCGGATCAGGCGGCGCAGGAGGTGGACGTACGGGCTCCAGCGGGCGGGGTGGGGGACGGTGCCGCCGACCGCTCGTACCGCGCGGTCGAGGCTGTCCTCCAGGAGGGCGTCGTGCAGCCAGCGGAAGGCGAGGGGCCAGCCGAGTCGGCCGGGGCCGTGGAGGCGCATGGCGATGGTGTGGCGGAGCACGGTGGCCTCGCCCGCCGGGTGGACGGTGAACTCGTGGTGGCCGTCGAAGCCGCGTGGGCCGTCGAAGCGGAAGCGGATCCACTGGCCCGGTGCGTAGCCGGAGACGGTGTAGCGGATCGGGCCGTGGCCGCCGGTGGCGCCGGGGGCGAGCGGGCGGTCGAACCGCATCCGGGGCCAGCGCGGGCCCGGCCAGAGCCGGTCGTCCGGGCCCGCGAGGGTGTCGATGAGGGCGCCGACGGTCTCCGCCGGTGCGGGGATGGTGCGTTCGTGGATGTTGAGCACGGCCATGCCGGGGCTCCCCCCTGGTTTTGGATGATCCCCTCCAATTGAATTGGAGAGTACTCTCCACTCCATGCCCAGGCCACCCCGCCACGACGAATCCGCCCTCCTCGACGCCGCCGTGCGGCTCGCGGCCGCCGGCGGGCCGGCCGCCGTCACGATGTCCGCCGTCGTCCGGGAGAGCGGTGCGCCCAACGGCTCCGTCTACCACCGCTTCCCCCAACGTTCCGCGCTGCTGGCCGAGTTGTGGCTGCGGACGGTCGAGGAGTTCCAGGGCGCCTGCCTGCCCGCCATCGACGCGCACGAGGAACCGCACCTCGCGGCGGGCGCGCTCGCCCGGCAGGTCGTCGCCTGGAGCCGGGCCCACCGCGAGCGGGCCGTCGTCCTGCTGCACGGCCCGGAGGCCTTCGGCAGGGCGGAGTGGTCCGAGGAGCAGCGGCGGCGCGACCGGCAGGGCGGGAACCGGGTGCGGGAGGCCCTGGCCGGGCTGGCCGGGCGGCTCGGCGGCGCGACGCCGCTGGACCTCGACCGGGTCGCCCTGGCCGTCACCGGCCTGCCGCTCGCCGTGGTCCGCGGCCCCCTGCACGCCGGTGCGCCGCTTCCGCCGCACGCCGAGGAGCTGGCCGAGCAGTCCGCGATCGCCCTGCTGCGGGGCGCACCCTAGGATCGGCGGATGATCACCGTTCCGGCCGGCCGCGTCACCCTCTCCGATCGTCGTACCCAGCGCAGTTGGGCCGTCGGCGTGGCCGCGTACGAGCTGGCGGCCTGTCCGGTGACCCGTGAGCAGTACGAGGGAGCGACCGGCGACCGGCGCCCCGCGCACAGCGTCTCCTGGTTCGACGCCGTCCACTACTGCAACGAACTCTCCCGGCGCGAAGGCCTCGCGCCCGCCTATGAAGTGGACGGCGAGGAGGTCGCCTGGGACCGCGCCGCCGACGGCTACCGGCTGCCCACCGAGGCCGAGTGGGAGCACGCCTGCCGCGCCGGTACGGACGGCCCGCGCTACGGCCCGCTGGACGGGATCGCCTGGCACCGCGGCAACTCGGACGAGCGGCCGCACCCGGTGGGCGAACTGCTCCCGAACGCCTACGGGTTGTACGACCTGCTCGGCAACGTCTGGGAGTGGTGCTGGGAGCGCTACGACCCCGAGGTGTACGGCGACTACCGCGTCCTGCGCGGCGGCGGCTGGTTCGACGAGCACTGGAGCTGCCGCGCCTCCGTCCGCCGCCGCAGCCACCCGACCCTGCGGATCGACGACGTCGGATTCCGGCTCGCCCGCTCGAACGTCGTGTGAAGGCGGCCGCGGTAAAGGAGCGCCCGGCGCGGTAAAGGATATCGGGGCGCAGTAAATCGCGAGACGACGGGAGAATCACGCTGATTTCCCGGTGAATTGAGGAACCGTCACCACGGAATCCCGCGTTGACGCCGACATGAGCGAAGAAACCGTCACCCTGCGCCCGATCGCCGAAGCCGACCTCCCGCACTTCCTGTCCCTGCTGAACGACCCCGACACCATGGGCGAGCACCTCTGGCTCGGCTGGCGGCAACCGGACCGGATCCGCCGGGTCTGGGCCGAGAACGGGCTGCTCACGGACGGGCAGTGGACGCTCGCGATCACCGTGGACGGGGAGTTCCGCGGCTACGCCGCCGCCATGCGGGAGGTCGCGGCGCCGACCGGCTGGCACTGGAGCATGGGTGCGCAGCTGCTGCCCGGGGCGCGTGGCCGGGGGATCGGCACCCGGGCGCAGCGGCTGTTCGTCGACTACCTGTTCGCGCATTCTCCGGTGATGCGGGTGGAGGCGGAGACCGAATCCGGGAACGTGGCCGAGCAACGCGTCCTGGAGAAGCTCGGTTTCGTCCGCGAGGGCGTGAAGAGGTCGCAGCTCTTCCGGGCCGGCGAGTGGCGCGACGTCGTCCTCTACAGCCTGCTGCGCACCGATCCCCGCCCGGTGTCCACATGAGGAACCGACACGTCCACCGGGGCGTTGACGCCGACATGAGCGAAGAAACCGTCACCCTGCGCCCGATGGCCGAGGCCGACCTCGGCGCCCTCGGGGAGCTGGTGAACGATCCGCAGGCGCTGGGCGAATTCCAGTGGTACGGCTGGCGGGACCCGCAGCGGCTCCGCCGTCGGTGGGCGGAGAGCGGGCTGCTGGAGGATGGGCAGGTGATGCTCGCGGTCGTCGTCGACGGCGGGTTCGGCGGCTTCGTCGCCGCCAACCGCAGCGGGGTGCGGCCGTCCGCCCCGTACTGGAGCCTGGGCGTGCAGCTGGTACCGGAGGCGCGCGGGCGCGGGGTCGGCACCCGGGCCCAACGGCTGCTGGTGGACTACCTGTTCGCGCACTCGCCGGTGATGCGGCTGGAGGCGGACACCGAGGCGGGCAACCTGGCGGAGCAGCGCGTCCTGGAGAAGCTCGGCTTCACCCGGGAAGGCGTGCAGCGCGCGGTGACCTTCCGCGGCGGCGAGTGGCGTGACGTCGTCCGGTACAGCCTGCTGCGCACCGACCCGCGTCCCTGACCCGCCCTAGGGAACTCCGAACCACTCCTCGGCGAGGGCGTCCAGCGTCCGCGCCGAGGGCTTCAACTCCCGGAGGTACCACGGCAAGTTGCTGTAGACGTGGAGCAGGGTGTACGCCATCAGCAGGCGCGGGTCCACGGCGCGGCCGTAGGCGTCCAGCAGGTGGCCGAGCAGGTGTGGGTCGGCCCGGGTGGTGAAGAGGCCGACGGCGACCAGGTCGTAGGCCGGGTCGCCGATCATCGCGGGCTCGAAGTCGAGCAGGCCGGTGAGGCGCCAGTCGTCGGCCGGGTCGGTGAGCAGGTGCTCGCGCATGAACTCGGTGTGCAGCAGCGCGCGGCCGGGGGCGGTGGGGAGCGGGGCGGCGGCGAGGAAGTCCGGGATCTGCTCCAGCCACTCCTCGGCCAGCCCGCGCTCGCGCTGGCGGTCCACCGCGCCCGCCCGTTGGCGCGTCAGGAAGGCCGGCCAGTCGCCGGGCCCGAGGGTGTCGGCGAGCGGTTCGGGGTCGAGAGCGTGCAGGGCGGCGAGCGCCTCGCCGCAGCGGCGGGCGATCCGCTCGCGGTCGGGCCGCGGGATGCGCGGCCAGGCCGGTGCGAGGCCCTCCCCGGGCAGCCGGGACATCAGGAGGTAGCGCCAGCCGTTGGCGTCCTCGCCGGCCTGGTGGAGGGACGGGGTGGGGATCGGCAGGGCGCCGTCCAGGCGGGTGAGCACCCGCTCCTCGACGATGCCGTCGCGGGCGCTGGCCGCCGGGAACAGCTTGAGCACCAGCGCGTCACCGACCGCGTACACCGGGACGGAGCCCTCCGGGAAGCGCTCCAGGGGCAGGTCTGGGACGCCCAGCCGGGCGCAGAGCGCCTCGGCGCCGGGGCGCATCACCGTCTCGTCGGGGACGACCGCGTCCCACTCCTCGTCCGTCAGCACCAAGGGCAGCACAGCGGCACCGTAAGCAGACGGGCGCCCGTGGCGCAAAGGCATTTCAGCTCCGGCTCGGGCGGTCAGCGCCCGCCCCGGCGGGTGCCGCAGGTCCCGACGGCCGGCGGGACCGGCTCGGGCCCGGTGTCCGGGTCGCGGGTGAGCAGGTAGCGGGCGCCGGGGCCGGCCTCGCCGGCGCGGTCGGCGGCGTTGTAGAGGGCGCAGCGGGTCAGCGAGAGGCAGCCGCAGCCGATGCAGCCGCTGAGTTTGGCCTTCAGCCGTTGCAGTTCGGCGATCTGCTCGTCGATCCGGCTCTGCCAGGACTCGGCGACCCGGTCCCACTCGGTGCCGCTGGGGGCCGGGCGCTCGGGGAGGCGGTCGAGGGCGACCCGGGCCTCGTCGAGGGAGAGGCCGACCCGCTGGGCGGCGCGGATGAAGGCGATCCGGCGCAGCGTGCCGCGGGTGTAGCGGCGCTGGCCGCCGGCGGTGCGGGTGGCCTGGATCAGGTCGAGGCTCTCGTAGTAGCGCAGCGCGGAGGGGGCGAGGCCGCTGCGGTCGGCGAGTTGGCCGATGGTGAGCAGGTCGGCGTGGTGCGGGCCGGGGGTCCGACGGCCGTCGGAATGGGCGGTCATGGGAACCCACTGTAACCGCTTGACCTCAAGCCGGCTTTAAGTTGCACCATCGTGGTCATGACGACGAACGCGACTGCGGGCACCGCCACCGGGGCCCGGTTCGAGGACCTTTCGGCCCTGATGGGCCTGATGACCGGCGACGAGAAGCACGGTCCCGCCGCCACCTCCACCCTGGACGCCCTCTGGGTGCTGTACGACCGGGTGCTGCGGGTCACCCCCGCCACCGCCGGGGCCCAGGACCGGGACCGCTTCCTGCTCTCCAAGGGCCACGGCCCGATGGCCTACTACGCGGTGCTGGCGGCCAAGGGCTTCATCTCCCCGGAGGTGCTGCCGAGCTTCGGCGGCTACGACTCGCCGCTCGGCCACCACCCGGACCGCACGCTGGTCCCCGGCGTGGAGATCGCTTCCGGCTCGCTCGGGCACGGCCTGCCGCTGGCCGTCGGCACCGCGCTCGGGCTGCGGGCGCAGGGCCTGACCGACCCGGCGGTGTGGGTGCTGGTCGGCGACGCGGAGTTCGACGAGGGCTCCAACGCCGAGGCGGTGGCCTTCGCCGGGGCGTACGGACTGGACCGGCTGCACGTGGTGGTGATCGACAACTCCTCGGCCACGCACGGCTGGCAGGGCGGCCTCGCCCAGCGGTTCGCGGCCGAGGGCTGGTCGACCGCGACGGTGGACGGCCGCGACCACGAGGCGCTGCACCGCGCCTACACCGCCGAGCACCCGGGCCGCCCGCACGTGGTGGTCGCCCGGGTCGAACCCAAGGACTCCTGAGCGGGCGGCCCGCCCCCGCCGGACCCGACCACCGACCACCCCAGTAACGAGAGGCACTTCACCGATGGACACCATGCGCGACCGCTTCGTGGACGTCACCACCCGCCTGCTGGACGAGGACCCCCGGCTGGCCGTGGTGCTCGCCGACATCACCGCGGCCGCCTTCGCCCCGGCCCAGGAGCGCCACCCCGACCGGGTCGTCAACGTCGGCATCCGCGAGCAGCTGCTGGTCGGCGCGGCCGGCGGCCTGGCCCTCACCGGGATGCGTCCGATCGCCCACACCTTCGCCAGCTTCCTGATCGAGCGGCCCTTCGAGCAGGTCAAGCTGGACCTCGTCCACCAGGGCGTCGGCGCCGTGCTGGTGAGCGCGGCGGGCTCGTACGACTGGCCGGCCGGCGGCCGCACCCACATGTCCCCGGGCGACGTCGCCCTGCTGGACACCCTGCCGGACTGGACGGTCCACGTCCCCGGCCACCCGGACGAGGCCGAGCGGCTGCTGCGCCACGCCTACGCGGACGGCGACCGCAACGTCTACGTGCGGCTCTCGGCGCACCAGAACGCGGCCGCGGTGCCGGTCGAGCCGGGCCGCTTCGCCACCGTCCGGACGGGCTCGCGCGGTGTGGTGCTCGCCGTCGGGCCGATGCTGGACGCGGTGCTCGCGGCCACCGGGGGCCTGGACGTCACCGTGCTGTACGCGGCGACGGTGCGCCCCTTCGACGCCGCCGGGCTGCGCGCGGCGCTGGGCGACCGGGCGGACGTGGTGCTGGTCGAGCCGTACCTGGCGGGCACCTCCGCCAACGAGGCGCACGCGGCGCTCGCCGACCGCCCGCACCGGGTGCTGGGCCTGGGCGTGCCGCGTGAGGAGCACCGGCACTACGGCTCGATCGAGGAGCACCTGGCCGCCTACGGCCTGGACGCCCCGTCGCTGCGGGAGCGGATCGGCACCTTCCTCTGGTGAGTCGGCCGGCCAGGTCAGCCGGTCAGCACGATCGCGACCGCGTCCGCCGCGACCCGCACCGCCGTCCCCTCCAGTGCCGCCGCCCCGAAGGCCGCCACCACCTCGCGCCCGGCGGCCCCCAGCGGCAGCGCGGCCTCCCGCGGCCCGAGGTTGACGGCGATCCGGTACGGCCCCCGGTGCACCACCAGCAGGCCCGCCGCCTCGTCGTACGTCACCCGTACCGCGCCGAGGTCGGGGTCGGACAGCTCCGGCCGTTCGCGCCGCAGCCGGATCAACTGCCGGTACCAGGCGAGGAGTTCGCTGTGCGGGGCGCGCCGGGGTTCGGTCCAGTCGAGGACCGAGCGCAGCACGGTGGCGGGTTCCTGCGGGTCGGGGACGGCCTCGGCGGCCCAGCCGTGCTCGGCGAACTCCCGCCGCCGGCCCCGCCGGACGGCCTCGGCGAGGTCCGGGTCGGTGTGGTCGGTGAAGTACTGCCAGGGGGTGGCGGCACCCCACTCCTCGCCCATGAAGAGCATCGGCGTGAACGGCGAGGTGAGCACCAGGGCCGCGCCGCAGGCGAGCCGGCCGGGGGAGAGGCCGGCCGAGACGCGGTCCCCGAGGGCCCGGTTGCCGACCTGGTCGTGGGTCTGGAGGTAGCCGAGCAGCCGGTGGCCGTCGCCGAGCGGGGTGAACGGGCGCCCGTGGGTGCGGCCGCGGAAGGAGGACCAGGTGCCGTCGTGGAAGAACCCCCGGGTGAGGGTCCGGGCGAGGGCGGCGAGCGGCTCGCGGGCGAAGTCCCGGTAGTAGCCGTGGGATTCGCCGGTGAGCGCGCAGTGCAGGGCGTGGTGGAAGTCGTCGCTCCACTGGGCGGCGAGGCCCTGTCCGCCCGCCTCGCGCGGGGTGGTGGTGGCCGGGGTGTTGCGGTCGGACTCGGCGACCAGGAACAGCGGCCGGTTGGTGGCGACCGCCAACGTCCGGACCTCGGTGGAGAGTTCCTCCAGGAAGTGGACGGCCCGGTCGTCCGCGAGGGCGTGCACGGCGTCCAGCCGCAGCCCGTCGATCCGGTAGTCGCGCAGCCAGGCCAGCGCGCTGCCGATCAGGTAGGCGCGCACCTCGTCCGAGCCGGGCGCGTCCAGGTTGACCGCCGCGCCCCACGGGGTGTGGTGCCGGTCGGTGAAGTACGGCCCGTACGCGGGAAGGTGGTTGCCCGACGGGCCGAGGTGGTTGTGGACGACGTCCAGCACCACCCCGAGGCCCTTGCGGTGGGCGGCGTCGACGAAGCGCTTGAGCCCCTCGGGTCCGCCGTAGGGCTCGTGGACGGCCCAGGGCGAGACCCCGTCGTAGCCCCAGCCGTGCTTGCCGGGGAACGGGCAGACCGGCATCAGCTCGACGAAGTCCACGCCCAACTCGACCAGGTGGTCCAGGTGTTCGGCGGCGGCGTCGAAGGTGCCGCGGGGGGTGAAGGTGCCCACGTGCAGCTCGTACAGCACCGCGCCGGGCAGCGCCCGGCCGCGCCAGCCGGTCCGCGACCAGCGGAACCCGGCGTGGTCCACGGCGCGGCTGGGCCCGTCCGGGCCGTACGGCTGCCGGGCCGAGCGCGGGTCGGGCAGCGGCGGGCCGTCGTCGAGCCGGAAGGCGTAGTCGCCCGCCGGGGCCTCGCCGGACCACCAGCCGTCCCGGTCCGGGCAGCGGTCCAACTCGTGGGCCGTACCGTCCACTTCGACCCGCACCCGGGTGGCGGCGGCGGGCGCCCACACCTGGTAGACCGGCATCAGCCCCTCCTCGTCAGCAGCGCCACCGGCAGCGCCGTCAGCAGCTCCGCGACCGGCACCGCGCCCGCCGGGAAGCCCCGCCCGGTCAGCTCGTCCGTCCACGGCCCGCCCGCCGGCAGCTCCAGCACGGTGTCGCGCCAGCCGCCGGCCCGCTCCAGCCCGAACGGCAGCCGGGTGACGGCGGTGACCGCGTCCGCGCCCCGGGCGAAGGCCAGCAGGTGCTCGGCGGCCGGGCCGGCGGCGGGCAGCGGGCGGTAGGAGCCGAGCGGCCGGGAGCGGCGCAGGTGCAGCGCGGTGGCGGTGAGGTGCAGCTTCTCCCGGGCGAGGTCGCCGGGGCGCGGCGCGGCCGCGTCGGTGAGCCGCACGGCCAGCGCGCCGAGGTCCACCACGCCCCGGTTGTCCGGGTCCACCAGGGTGTACAGCGGCTCCTCGCTGCCCTGGTAGAGGTCCGGCACGCCCGGCACGGTGAGGTGCAGCAGCGCGGCGGCCAGGGTGTTGGCGCGGGCGTACGGGGCGAGGGCGTGCACGGCGCCCTCGATCCGGGGCAGCAGCCCGGGGTTGCCGTGGACGGAGCGGGCGCGCTGCTCCAGGGCCCTCTCGTAGCGGGGGTCGGGGGCGGTCCAGGAGGTGTGCAGCTTGGCCTCGCGGACGGCCTTGAGCAGGGCGGCGACCAGCCGGTCCGGGTCGATCGGCCAGGCGGCGACCAGGGTGTGCCAGAGCAGCCAGTCGGCGTCCCGGTCGAGGCCGGGCGCGGCGGGGCCCGCGGCGGTGGACCAGGCGCCGGCCTCGGCGGCCCAGGCGTCCGGCCGCTCGGCGAGCACGGCGAGCCGGGCCCGGGCGTCGGCGCTGCGCTTGGTGTCGTGGGTGGAGAGCACCGTCATGCTGTGCGGCCAGTCGCGCTCCAGGGCGCGGCACCAGTCGTGGAACTCCGCCGGGTGCAGGCCGGGCCGGGACGGCTCGCCGCCGACCTCGTTGAGGCCGGGCAGGGCGTTCCAGCGGTAGAAGGCGGTGTCCTCGACGCCCTTGGCGGCCACCGCGGCGGCGGTCTGGGCGAAGCGCGCGCAGAACTCGTCCTTGTCCGCGCCGCGGCCCAGCTCCCCGAGCGCGAGCGCGGCCACCAGCCGGTCGGTCGGGTCGGCGGAGCCGTCCAGGGCGGCCCGCAGCTGCCGCGCCGAGGCGGCCGGGACGGCCTCGCCGGGCCGGGCGTACGGCCGGTACGCCGGGTAGCCGGTGAGCAGCCGGCCGAGCGCCGCGCGCAGCTGCCCCGGCGCGTGGTCGGCGTGCGCGGGCTCGGCGGCGCCGATCCGCAGCGCGATCCGGACCAGCCGCTCGACCTCGGCGGCGAGTTCGCCGTCCGGCCCGGTCATGTCGGCCCGCCCGCGCCGGGCCTCGGCGACCGCGGGGTGCGGGTCCGCGCAGAGGTCCCGGACCGGGCCGCCGTGCAGGAAGGACTCGTACGCCCCGGCCAGCCGGCAGGCGCCCGCGTGGTCGAGGAGCACGCCGTCGATCCGGCGCAGCGCGTCGTAGCCGGTGGTGCCGGCCACCGGCCAGTCCTCGGGCAGCCGCTCCTCGCCGGTGAGGATCTTCTCGACCACCACGTACGCCCCGCCGGTGGCGTCGGCCAGGCGCCGCAGGTAGCCGCGCGGGTCGGCGAGCCCGTCCGGGTGGTCGATCCGGAAGCCGTCCAGGACGCCGTCGGCGTGCAGGGCGAGCAGGACGGCGTGGGTGGCGGCGAACACCTCCGGGTCCTCGGCCCGCAGCGCGATCAGCTCGTTGACGGTGAAGAAGCGCCGGTAGTTGAGCTCGGTGCGGGCCAGGCGCCACCAGGCGAGCCGGTACCACTGGCGGGCGAGCAGCTCGCCGAGCGGGAGCCCGGAGGTGCCGGGGCGCAGCGGCAGTTCGTGCTCGTGGTAGCGCAGGGTGTCGCCGTCCACGGTGAGCCGGTTCAGTACGGCGCCGAGCCGGTCGCCGAGCAGCGGCAGCAGCACCCGTCCGCGCCCGGGGGCGTCGGCGGGGCCCGGCTGGGCGGTCCAGTCGATGTCGAACCAGTGCGCGTACGGCGAGTCGGGCCCGTCGCGCAGCACCTGCCACAGCGGCCGGTTGAGCCGTTCGGGGGCGGGCACGGCCATGTGGTTGGGCACCACGTCGGCGATCAGCCGCAGGCCGTGGCGGTGCGCCTCGGCGGCCAGCGCGCGCAGCGCCGGTTCGCCGCCGAGCTGCTCGCTGATCCTGGTGTGGTCGACGGTGTCGTAGCCGTGGGTGGAGCCGGGGACGGCCTCCAGCAGCGGGGAGAGGTGCAGGTGGGAGACGCCGAGGGCGGCCAGGTAGGGGACGGCGGCGGTGGCGTCGCGGAGGGTGAAGCCGGGCTGGAGCTGGAGGCGGTACGACGACGAGGGGACGGCGGCGGCCGGGCGGGGCTGCGCGGGCTCGGCGGCGGGGGTCATAGCTCCATAGGTACCCGGGGGAGCCCGCCGCCAAGACCCGCTGCTGACCCGAACAGGTGACCGCCCCCGGCCGTCCGACGGCGTGGCGGCACGTTCCGGGGACCGGGCTACGCGGGCCGTTGCAGCACCATCAGCGAGCGGTCGGTGAGCCAGAGGGAGTCCCCGGCCTTGACCCGGGCGCCCGTCCCCGGGGCGGGCAGCCGGGGCCGGGCGGTGTCGACCACGACCTGCCACTCCTGCCCGTGGTCGGCGGGCACGGTGAACTCCAGCGGCTCGAAGTGGGCGTTGAACAGCAGCAGGAAGGAGTCGTCGACGATCCGCCCGCCGCGCCGGTCGGGTTCGGAGATCGCGTAGCCGTTGAGGAAGACGGTCAGCGACTTGGCGTAGCTGGCGCCCCAGTTGCGCTTGGTCATCTCCTCCCCGGCCGGGGTGAACCAGGCGATGTCGGTGAGGTCGTCGAACCCTCCGACGGCCGGCCCGCCCGCTCCCGGCCCGTCCCCGCCCGGCCCGCCCGGGCCGTGCGCGCCGGGGCCGTGCCCGCCCCGGACCGGTGCGCCGGACGCGGGCCCGGGCGACCCCGGCCGCCCGGACACCGGCCGGCCGTGGAAGAACCGCCGCCGCCGGAACACCGGGTGGTCGCGGCGCAGCCAGATCATCCCCTGGGTGAACTCCAGCAGCCGCGCCTGCGGCCCGTCGCCCTCCGGCCAGTGCACCCAGGTGAGCTCGTTGTCCTGGCAGTAGGCGTTGTTGTTGCCCAGTTGGGTGCGGCCGAGCTCGTCGCCGTGGGAGAGCATCGGCACGCCCTGGGAGAGCATCAGGGTGGCGATGAAGTTGCGCTGCTGGCGCGCCCGCAGTTCCTCGACGGCCGGGTCGGCGGCGGGGCCCTCGACGCCGCAGTTCCAGGAGCGGTTGAAGGACTCGCCGTCCCGGTTCTCCTCGCCGTTGGCCTGGTTGTGCTTCTCGTTGTACGAGACCAGGTCGCGCAGGGTGAAACCGTCGTGGCAGGTCACGAAGTTGATCGAGGCGATCGGGCGGCGGCCGTCGTCCTGGTAGAGGTCGGAGGAGCCGGTGAGCCGGGAGCCGAACTCGGCGAGGGCGGCGTTCTCGCCGCGCCACAGGTCCCGCACGGTGTCCCGGTACATGCCGTTCCACTCCGTCCACAGCGGGGGGAAGTTGCCCACCTGGTAGCCGCCCTCGCCGAGGTCCCAGGGCTCGGCGATCAGCTTGGCCTGGGAGACCACCGGGTCCTGCTGGACCAGGTCGAAGAAGGAGGAGAGCCGGTCCACCTCGTGGAACTGCCGGGCGAGGGTGGCGGCGAGGTCGAAGCGGAAGCCGTCCACGTGCATCTCGGTGACCCAGTAGCGCAGCGAGTCCATGATCAGCTGGAGCACGTGCGGGCTGCGCATCAGCAGGCTGTTGCCGGTGCCGGTGGTGTCCTCGTAGAAGCGCTGGTCCCGGGCGAGGCGGTAGTAGGAGACGTTGTCCAGGCCGCGCAGCGACAGCGTCGGCCCCAGGTGGTTGCCCTCGGCGGTGTGGTTGTAGACGACGTCCAGGATCACCTCGATCCCGGCCGCGTGCAGCGCCTTGACCATGGACTTGAACTCCTGCACCTGCTGGCCGCGGTCGCCGGTGGAGGAGTAGGAGGAGTGCGGGGCGAAGAAGCCGACGGTGTTGTAGCCCCAGTAGTTGGCCAGGCCCAGGTCCCGCAGCCGGTGGTCGCGGACGAACTGGTGCACCGGCATCAGCTCGATGGCGGTGACGCCGAGCTTGGCCAGGTGCTCGATCACCGCCGGGTGGGCCAGGCCCGCGTACGTTCCGCGGATCTCCTCGGGGATGCCCGGGTGCAGCCGGGTGAGGCCCTTGACGTGGGCCTCGTAGATGACGGTGCGGTGGTAGTCGGTGCGCGGCGGGCGGTCGGTGCCCCAGTCGAAGTACGGGTTGATGACCACCGAGTGCATGGTGTGCGGGGCGGAGTCCAGGTCGTTGCGGCGCTCGGGGGCGCCGAAGTGGTAGCCGTAGACGGACTCGTCCCAGTCGATGTGCCCGCTCATCGCCTTGGCGTACGGGTCCAGGAGCAGCTTGGCGCTGTTGTGCCGCTGGCCCAGGCCGGGGTTGTACGGGCCGTGCACGCGGAAGCCGTAGCGCTGGCCGGGCTGGATGCCCGGGAGGTAGGCGTGCCGGACGAAGGCGTCCGTCTCGCGCAGCTCGACGGCCGTCTCGGAGCCGTCCTCGGCGATCAGGCACAGCTCGATCCGGTCGGCGCTCTCGGAGAACACCGCGAAGTTGACGCCGGCCCCGTCGTAGGTGGCGCCGAGCGGGTAGGGCGTACCGGGCCAGACCTGCATGACTCCTCAACTTCCTTGCTGCCGACGGAAACTGACGTGTAGTCCGACAAGCGGCCCGGCCGTCTGCCCGGACCCGGACGCTCTCTTCCCGGCCGGACGGCCGGGCATGTGCGCAACCGCGCGCCGTGACGCACGGCACAGCCGCCGTGACGCGCGGCACAGCGCATACTCCCCGAGCCCTCCCCCGGCGTCCGGGAGATCCGGCCCGGGTTGGGCCGAACGAGCGTCCGTCGGGCATTCGTGTGAAGAGTGCTCCCGGTGGTGCGGGAGAGCCCCCGGGCATCCGGCTGCGGGCGGCTCGCGACGGGCAGTACCCTTGATCGTCCGGCCGCCTGGGCCGACTCCCGACAGCCCGTCAACGGTCCCCGCGCCCGCGGGGGTCGGTTGCGGCGACCAGATGAGGTGGCGCATGGTGTTCCCCGCCGGCGGCCGCGGCACCGGGCCCGACGGCCCCGGCCGGGGCGCGGCCCGCAGCGAGGCGCCCACGGTGGTCATGCGCCCCGCCCTGACCGGCCGGGCCCTGGTGCCCGCCCAGGGCGGCCCCGTCGAGATACCCGCCCTGGCCTGGTCGGCCGCCGAGTGGGACGACGCCTACCAGCGCGTCCGGCTGTCCGGCCGCGCCTACGTCTGGCTCAACCTGGTCGAACAGCGGCTGCGCGCCCTCGTCGACGAGGTGCTGCACCCGATCTACGCCCCCGCCCACGGCGAGGACTGGGTCACCGCCGCCGCCGGCCCGGCCGGCGAGGAGTGGGCGCACCGGGCCGGCGCCGTGCGCGAGGTCAGCCGCCGCAAGGGCTACCTGCTCGACCCCGCCGACGACGACCCGCTGGTCTTCCTCACCATGCCCCAGCTGCGCGAGCTGATGGTCCAGCACTGGCCCTGCTTCGAGCCGTACCTCGCCGACCGGCGCGAGATCGAACTGGCGCTGGACGAACTGGAGGTGGCCCGGCACGTCGTCTCCCGCAACCGGGTGCTCACCCAGACCGTGCTGGCCCAGACCGAACGCGCCGCCGCCCGGCTGCTGGCCGTGCTGGACGGCGGCGCCGGCGGGGTGCCCGCCGACGTCGTCGAGTCCCTGGTGGCCGGCCGGTACGCGGACGTCGTCGCCGTCCACGCCGACCGGGTCCGGCTCCAGCGCGACCTGCCCGTCGAGGACCTGCTGGACGGCGCCCGGCGACTGGACGCGCTCGGCATCGGCCTCGGCATGCTCTGCCAGAACTACACCGGCAAGCGCCTGGTGCGGCTCGCCGGCGAAGGCTGCCGGGTCCGGCTGCTGTTCCTCAACCCGGCGAGCAGCGCCGTACGCCGCCGCGAACGCGAACTCGGCCTCGGGCGCAGCGAGTTGTCCCGCTCCATCGAGATGAACATCATGCACGTACGGCGGGTCCGGGCCCGGTTGCGGGACCAGGGCGGCTTCGAGATCCGGGTCTTCGACGAGACCCCGCGCTTCACCGCCTACCTGGTCGAGGGCCCCCGCACGGCCGGCCAGGCGGGCGGCCGCCGCCAGGGCCGCGACCTCGGCGTCATCCAGCCCTACCTGCGCCGCGCCCGCGGCATGGAGTCCCCGGCCCTGGTGCTGCGCGGCGGAGCCGGCCAGCAGCCCGGCGGCACCGAGCCCGGACTGCTGGAGGTCTACCGCGAGGAGTTCGAGGGCATCTGGGCCGACTCCCGGTCCGTCTCCTAGGGCGGTTGGTCGGGGCGGCGGCGCGGCTGCCAGACTGCGGGCCGTGAACAGCGACCCCGCCTGGAGCCTGCGCCCCGCCACCCCCGACGACCTCGAACCCGTCACGGCCCTCAAGGCCCGGGTCATGCGCGCCGACCTGGAACGCCTCGGCCGCTGGGACCCGGCCCGCTCCCGGGAGCGGGTGCGGGCGTCCTTCTCGACCAGGTACACCTCCGTACTCCTGGTCGACCGGGCCTTCGCCGGCTGCGTCACCG